>JANXVK010000505.1 GCA_025351675.1 Rhizobacter sp. | reverse complement strand
GTGGCGAGCAGGATCTGCTTGCCTTCGTTCTTCATGGCTTCTTCCAGAGCGCGCACTGATTTCTCGCGCCCCACGAAGAGCGGCACCGGCTGATGCGGGAAGACAACGATGTCCCGCAACGGCAGGATCGGCAGGATTTTGATCTCAGACATTGGCCTTTATCTCCTGACCGGCGGCGTTCGTCTCGCAGCCCGGTCTCTCGGATCGCGGTTACTCAGACGATGCGTCTGAGTCTTACGATCCGTCCGTCCCCGAAAGCGACGGTCTTCGGTGAATTATGTGGACCGTTCGGCCCATGGTTCAAGCGGAGCAATAGCCTTGCGCGACACTCGGCCTCACCGCGGTTTCACAAGCTAGCTCGACCTGTGAAGGCGTGGCCGTGCGTGCATTTCCAGGCTCCGTCCCTTGCAGACTAGGTGGGGATAGGCGCCCAAAGTCTCAAGACGGCGGCGTTATGAGCGCCTCTTCGACGAAATCCATGCGGTCCTGGCCGAAGAACATCTGATCGCCCACGAAGAAGGTCGGCGCGCCGAACACGCCGCGCGCGACGGCCTCTTCGGTGGTCGCGCGCAGTGCCGCCTTGACCTCGGCATCGTTGGACCAGCCCATCACCTCGGCCGGGTCGAAGCCGGCGGCGGTGAGCGCCTGCGCCGCGGTCGCGGAATCGTTCAGATTCTGCGGCGCGACCCACATCGCGTGAAACACGCCACGCAGGTAGTCGTGAAAGCGCTCGGGCGCGCGCAGCTGCGCGCCGGTGGCGCCGCGCATCAACAGCAGCGTGTTGATCGGGAAGAACGGGTTCGAGGCGAACGGCACGCCGTAGCGGCGCGCGAAGCGGGCCATGTCGGTGTCCATGTAGCGGCCCTTCGCCGGCACGGTCGCGGGCGAGGCGTTGCCGGTGGCCTGGAACACACCGCCGAGCAGCATCGGCCGGTAGACCAGCTCGGCGCCGGCCTGCGCGCAGAGCGCGGGCAGTTGCGTCCACGCGAGGTAGGTCGTCGGGCTGCCGACATCGAAGAAGAACTCGACTTTCTGGCTCATCAGGCGACCTCCGTGCTGCGCACTGCGGTGAACTCGCTCTCGGGGCGGCCCGGCGGGCTCATGGTGCATCATCGCAGGTCACGAAGGGATGCGAGCCATGGCGACGAACCCGAACAAGGTGGCGCTGGTGATCGGCGCCGGCGACGCGACTGGCGGCGCAATCGCCAAACGCTTCGCGGCCGGCGGCTACACCGCCTGCGTGACGCGGCGCGAGGCCGACAAGCTGGCGCCGCTGCTTCAGAGCATCACTGAGGCCGGCGGCGAGGCGCACGGCTTCGGCTCCGACGCGCGCAAGGAAGAAGAAGTGATCGCGTTGGTCGAGCAGATCGAGCGCGACATCGGGCCGATCGAGGTGCTGGTGTTCAACATCGGCGCCAACGTGCCGTGCAGCGTGCTCGAAGAGACCGCGCGCAAGTACTTCAAGATCTGGGAGATGGCCTGCTTCGGCGGCTTCTTGAACGGGCGCGAAGTGGCGAAGCGGATGGTCACGCGTGGCCGCGGCACGATCATCTTCGCCGGCGCGACCGCCGGGCTGCGCGGCGCCGCCAATTTCGCCGCCTTCGCGGGCGCGAAGCACGCGCTGCGGGCGCTGGCGCAGAGCATGGCGCGTGAGCTCGGGCCGCAGGGGGTTCACGTGGCGCACGTCGTCGTCGACGGCGCGATCGACACCGAGTTCATCCGCAATACCTTCCCCGAGCGTTACGCGCTGAAAGAACAGGACGGCATCCTGAACCCGGAGCACATCGCCGAGAACTACTGGCACCTGCACATGCAGCCGCGCGATGCGTGGACCTTCGAGCTCGACCTGCGCCCGTACATGGAGCGCTGGTAGCCAGCCTCAGCGCTTGCGGTCGTTGAAGCGAATTTCGTAACGTGAGTTGCGGTCGCCGTCCTTGAACTGCAAGGTGTTGCCGACCCACTCGTAGGGCGCGGTGAACTCGGCGATCTGCACGACGTTGTGCATCACGACGATCTCGACCTGGCTGCCGTGCAGCTTCATGTTGTAGACGATGTCGTCGACGCGCAGGCGCATCGTGCCGTCGGCACGCAGATCGACCTGCGCCGGGCCGCAGCTGGGCGGCTTCGGCACGGTGGCGACACACAGCTCTGCGGTCTGGCGCCCGACCTCCGGCCGCGCCAGCGGCGCCGCCGACAGATCGAACGCCGCGAGCACGAGCAGCGCGGCGCTGACGGACCGCCGCGCCGCGGTCTTCACTTCAACAGGCCTTCCGCCTTCAGCGCGGCCTGCACCGCCGGGCGTGCCGCCATGCGGGCCTGGAACGCACCCAGGTTCTTCATGCCGGAAATGTCGATGCCGGTGTGGCCGGTCCAGTTCGTCACGGTGAACAGGTAGGCATCGGCGATGCTGAACGCGTCGCCCATCAGGTACTGCTTGCCTTCGAGCTGCTGGTCGACCCACTTCAGCTGGTCGGCGGCCTTCGCGCGGATCACCGCCTTGCCTTCTTCCGGCATGGCCGGGTTGAACAGCCCGCCGATGCCCTTGTGCAGCTCGCTGGTAACGAAGTTCAGCCACTCCTGCAGGTGGTAGCGTTCCATCGTGCCGTTGGCCGGCGCGAGCTTCTTCGCCGGCACCTGGTCGGCGATGTACTGGGTGATCACCGGGCCTTCGGAGAGGCGCTCACCGCCGTCGAGTTCGAGCAGCGGCACCTGACCCTTCGAGGTGGTCTGGTAGTAGTCGGTGCCGTCTTCGAGCTGATGCGCCTTCAGATTGGCCTTGACCAGCGTGAACGGGAGACCCGATTCGTTGAGCACGATGTGCGGGGCGAGCGAGCAGGCGCCGGGGCTGTAGTAGAGCTTCATGGTGGGTCGGTCGGGAGTCGGGGGACCGTCATTACACCGCGTTCCGGATTTCCGCGCGGCGAGGATGTTCGAGCGCTTTGAAGGGTGTGTGCAGTGCGCCGCCCTTCCGTCTCGCGGCGGTGGCACTACATTGAGTACATGAACACCACTTCTCTACCCAAGATCGCCCCGATCACCGGTTCATCAACCCCTGCGGTCCAGCGCTCGCGCCAGGTCGAGCAGCTCGTGCGCGGCCAGCCCACGTCAGACGGCGACGGCGTCAAGCTGACGCGCGTGCTGACGCAACCGCTGCAGAAGCGCCTCGACCCGTTCCTGATGCTCGATGCCTTCGGCAGCGACGCCGCGAGCGACTACATCGGCGGCTTCCCGAGCCACCCGCACCGCGGTTTCGAGACGGTGACGATCATGCTGGAGGGCCGCATGCGCCACAAAGACAGCGTCGGCAACGTCGGCCTGCTCGAACCCGGCAGCGTGCAGTGGATGACGGCCGGTCGCGGCATCATCCACTCCGAGATGCCGGAGCAGCAAGAGGGCCGCATGGCCGGCTTTCAGCTCTGGGTCAACCTCGCCGCGAAGGACAAGATGCAGCCACCGGCGTACCGCGACGTGCCCCCCGCCGATGTGCCGGTCGTGCGACTCGACGGTGGCGTGCAGGTGCGCGTAATCGCCGGCACGGCGCTCGGCGTGACCGGCGCGGTGACCCGGCCGACGACGGAGCCGCTGGTGCTCGACATCGTGCTGCCGGCTGGGCAGTCGTTCGATGCGCTGCTGCCGGCGGGTCACAACGCGTTCGCCTACGTTTACGGCGGCGGCGTCGTGACGATCGGCGCAGGTTCGTCTTCGCGGGTCGAAAGCGAACGCATGGCGATCCTGAAGAACGATGCGGATGTCGACGGCGTGCGCTTGATCGCCGAGACCGACGCGCGCGTGCTGCTCGTCGCCGGCGCGCCGCTGAACGAGCCGATCGCGCAGCACGGCCCGTTCGTGATGAACTCGACCGCCGAGATTCATCAGGCGGTCGCGGACTTCCAGCGCGGGGCGTTGGCGGCATGAGCTAGGCTCTCGGCTTTCCGACACATGGAAGGCCGAGCCCCATGCCCCGTCAAACCCTGGACGAATCCCGCCTCCACCCTGCGATCTGCGACACGGTCGCGAACCTGCACGTCGACATCGTCCACAACGTCAACGCTGCGGCGCAGTCGAACCCGGTGCTCGTTGTCGGCATGGCGGGCAATCCGTGGTGCCGACGCGCGCGGCGCCTCCTCGGCGAGGCCGAAATTCCATTCCACTACCTCGGCTACGGCAGCTACCTCGGCGAATGGCGCCCACGCGGTGCGCTGAAAGCCTGGAGCGGTTGGCCGACCTTTCCGATGGTGTTCGTCAAGGGCAACCTGATCGGCGGCGCGCAAGACCTGGAGCGGCTCATCAAGAGCGGCGAGATCAAGCGCCTGCTCGGCGAATGATGTTCGGCCGGCGCGCGGTGGCGGCCGTTGCGCTGGGTCTGATCGCCAGCGCCGCGAATGCACAAGGCCAGGCGCTGACCGACTGCCGCGTCGCCGGCCTGCGCAACAGCGTCAAGTGCGGCGTGGTGCAGCGCGCACTCGACCCGGCTCGGCCTGAGGGCCCGAAGATCAACGTGCACTACGTCGTCGTACCGGCGATGGCACGGCGCAAGCTGCCCGACCCGGTATTCCTGATCGCCGGCGGGCCGGGCCAGAGCGCGATCGATGTCGCGCCGCAGGTGATGCCGCTGTTCGGCCGCCTCAACAACCGGCGCGACATCGTCTTCGTCGACCAGCGCGGCACCGGCGAGAGCGCAGCACTCGACTGCCCTGAGTCGAAGCGCGAGTCCCTCGGCGCGCAGGCCGACAACGACGCGCAGATCAAGCTGCTGATGCAGTGCAAGGCCGCGCTGCTGAAGAAGCCCTACATCAAGGCACCGGCCGACCTCGGCTTCTTCACGACGACGCTCGCGATACAGGACCTCGACGCCGTGCGCCAGCAGCTCGGCGCGACGCAGATCAATCTCGTCGGCATCTCGTACGGCACGCGCGCGATCCTCGAGTACCTGCGGCAGTTTCCGAACGCAGTGCGGCGTGCGGTGCTCGACTCGGTCGCACCGCCCGACATGGTCCTGCCGGCGAGCTTCTCGACCGACGGCCAGGCCGCATTCGATGCGCTGCTCGCCGCGTGCGAAAAACAGCCCGACTGCACCAAGGCGTACCCGACGCTGCGCGCCGATTGGGCCGCGCTGCTGGCCAGCCTGCCGAAGCCGGCAACCGCCCCGCACCCGCTCAGCGGCACGCCCGAGCACTTCACACTGACCCGCGACATGGTGCTCGGCGCGGTGCGTGGCGCGCTCTACAACCCGGCGATGGCAGCGGCCCTGCCCGCGGCCATCACCGACGCGGCGGCGGGGCGCTATGAGGGCCTCGTCGGCATGGGTTCGCTGCTCGGCTCGCGCCGCGGGCTGCGGCTCGCGATGGGCATGCACTTCTCGGTCGTCTGCGCCGAAGACGCGCCGCTGATGGCCAAGGCCACCGACAAGGCCGGTGCCGACTTCGGCAGCACCCAGGTAACGCTTTACCAGCGCGTCTGCGCCGAGTGGCCGCGCGGAGCGGTGCCGCAAGCGTTCTATTCGATTCCGCCATCGCGCACGCCGGCACTGCTGCTCAGCGGCGGGCTCGACCCGGCCACGCCGCCTCGCCATGCCGAGCGCGTCGCGAAGGCGCTCGGGCCGGCGGCGCAACTCGTCGTCGTGCCGAACGCCGGTCACAGCGTGCTCGGCATCGGCTGCGCGCGCGATGTGCTGTACCGCTTCATCGACGCGGCCGACGACACCGCCGCGACGGCTGTCGACGCGAGCTGCTTGAAGGCGGTCCCGCGGCCCGGCGTGTTCCGCCCGATCGACTTGGCGAACACGGATGCGAAGGAAGGCTCGAAGTGATCCACATCGAACAGCTCGCCAAGTCGTTCAGCGCACCCGTCGGAGGCAAGCGAAAGCTCACGCTGACGCGCACGCCGCCGCGCATCGTTCAAGCCGTGAGAGATGTGAACCTGCACGCGCCCGATGGTCACATCACCGGCCTGCTCGGCCCGAACGGCGCAGGCAAGACGACGACCCTGCGCATCCTCGCCGGGCTGATCCCGGCCGACGCCGGCCAGATCCGCGTCGATGACATCGATGTGAGCGCTCGCCCACGCGAAGCGCTCGCACGCATGGGCGTGCTGTCGGATGCACGTGGCCTGTACCCGCGGCTGAGCGCGCGCGAGAACATCGTCTACTACGGTCGGCTGCAGAACATGACACTTGACGCGGCGAACGCCCGCGCCGAGGCACTCGCCGAGATGTTCGACATGCGCGCCCTGCTCGACCGCCGCACCGACGGCTTCAGCCAAGGCGAGCGCATGAAGACGGCGCTGGCGCGCGCGCTGGTGCATGACCCGGCCAACATCGTGCTCGACGAGCCGACCAACGGCCTCGACGTGCTCGCCACGCGCGCGCTGCGCGAGAGCCTGCGCTGGCTGCGCACGCCCGCGGGCGGTGCGAAGTGCATCGTTTTTTCGACCCACATCATGCAAGAGGTCGAGCGGCTGTGCGACAGCGTCGTGGTCGTCGCGCACGGCCGCACGGTCGCGACCGGCACCGTGCCGGAGTTGCTCGCGCAGACGGGCGAAGAAGACTTCGAGGAGGCGTTCGTCAAGCTCGCGTTCGCCGAAGAGCAGGCCCAGGGAGTGGCGGCGTGACGCGCCTGACGGCCATCTGGACGATCTACCGCAAGGAGATCGTCGACGCGTTGCGCGACCGCCGCACGATGATGACCGTGCTCGCGTCATCGGTCCTGATGGGGCCGCTGGTGCTGCTCGCGATCTCGGGGCTGGTGGCCTCGCTGGAGGCGAACGCAGAGCAGCGCGAGGTCGTGGTCGCGGGCATCGAGCGCGCGCCGACGCTGGTCAACTTCTTCGCGCGCCAGACCTACACGGTGAAGGCGGCGCCGGCCGACTACGAGCAGTTGCTGCGCAAGGCAAAGCTCGCCGATGCCGTCGTCGTCGTGCCCGATGATTTCGAGGCGGCGCTGGTGCGCGGCGATGCGCCGATCGTCGAGATCGTGTCCGACAGCGCGAACCAGCGCTCGCAGGCCAGCGCCGGGCGCGTCTCGCGCCTGCTCGAAGGCTTCAGCCGCGAACGGGCGACGCTCACGCTGGCGCTGCGCGGCGTCTCGCCCGACGCGCTGGAAGCGGTGCGCGTGGCCGATCGCGACCTCGCGAGCACGCAGACGCGCGCAACGCAAATCACCGGCATGCTGCCGTTCTTCGTGTTGATGGCGGTGCTGACCGGCGCGTTGAACGCTGCGCTCGACACCACCGCCGGCGAGCGCGAGCGCGGCTCGTTGGAGCCGCTGTTGATGAACCCGGCCGAGCGCTGGGTGCTGGTGCTCGGCAAGTGGGGCGCGGTCGCCAGCGTCGGCATGCTGATCGCGGTGCTGGCGTGCTTCAGCTTCCTGCCCGGCCAGTGGCTGCTGCGCAGCGACACGCTGGCGGCGATGTTCCAGTACGGCGTGCGCGAGGTGCTGCTGTTCCTCGTCGTGCTGTTGCCGTTCGCGGCGGCGGCGTCGGCGCTGCTGATGGCGGTGGCGATCCGCTGCAAGACCTTCAAGGAGGCGCAGGCCAGCACCACGGTCGTGATGCTCGCGGCCTCGCTGCTGCCGCTGATCAACGTGTTCAGCCTCGGCGAGGAATCGCCGTGGTACCTCTGGGTGCCGGCGCTGGCGCAGAACGTGTTGATGACGCACGTGTTGAAGGGCGAGGCCTTCACGCTGGAGCAACTCGCCGTGCCGATGGGCGTGTGCGCGCTGGTGGCGACAGGCGGCGTGTGGTTCGTCGCGTGCACCTTGCGCAGCGCAGCCGTGCGATGAGTCGGCAGGGTCCGGTGAGATGACGGCGGCCTCTTCCCCGCCATCCTGGCGCTGGTGCCGCTTCGACGAGTTGGATGCGTTCGACCTGCAGGCGATCTACATGGCGCGCCAGCTCGTGTTCTGCCTTGAGCAGAACTGCGTCTACCTCGACGCTGACGGCTTCGACGCTCATTCGTTCCACTTGGCCGCGTGGTCGAACGATCGCACCGTGCCGCTCGCCTACGCGCGCATCGTGCACCCGGGCCGCAAGTACGCCGAGCCGTCGATCGGCCGCGTGATCACCACGAGCCGCGCGCGCGGAACGGGGCTCGGACGCGAGCTGGTCAGGCGCGCCGTCGCGCACTGCAACGCGGCCTTTCCCGGCCAAGGCATCCGCATCTCGGCGCAGACGCGGCTGGAGCGCTTCTACGGCGACTTCGGCTTTGCGCCCGTCGGCGCGCCGTACTTGGAAGACGGCATTCCGCACACCGAGATGTTGCGGCCCGCATGACGGAGGGCCACGGCCCTTGGGCTGACGCATCTGCCTTGCACTGCCTACAATCTCGTCTGCTCAAAAAATAGGCAAAACGATGTTGTTCCCGAAGGAATTCGACGTGATCGTGGTCGGTGGCGGCCATGCCGGCACCGAGGCCGCCCTCGCGTCCGCGCGCATGGGCGCGGCCACGCTGCTGCTCACGCACAACATCGAGACGCTCGGCCAGATGAGTTGCAACCCGTCGATCGGCGGTATCGGCAAGGGTCACTTGGTCAAGGAGGTCGACGCGCTCGGCGGCGCGATGGCTGCGGCGACCGATGAAGCCGGCATCCAGTTCCGCATCCTGAACGGCTCGAAAGGCCCGGCCGTGCGCGCGACACGGGCCCAAGCCGACCGGATTCTGTACAAGGCGGCGATTCGCGAGCGCATCGAAAATCAGCCAAACCTCTGGCTGTTTCAGGGCGCCTGCGACGATCTGATTCTCGAAGGCGACCGCATAGCAGGGGCGGTCACGCAAGTGGGCATTCGCTTCAGATCGCGCGCGGTGGTGTTGACGGCCGGCACCTTTCTCGACGGCAAGATCCACGTCGGGCTGCAAAGCCACAGCGCGGGGCGCGCCGGTGACCCGCCGGCCGTCGCGCTGTCTGCGCGGCTGAAGGAACTGAAGCTGCCTCAGGGCCGCCTGAAGACCGGCACGCCGCCGCGCCTCGACGGCCGCTCGATCGACTTCAGCGTGCTGACCGAGCAGCCCGGCGACATGGACCCGGTGCCGGTGTTCAGCTTCATGGGCGACGCTTCGCAGCACCCGCGCCAGGTGCCGTGCTGGATCACGCACACCAACGCGCGCACGCACGAGATCATTCGCTCGGGTTTCGACCGCAGCCCGATGTTCACCGGGTTGATCGACGGCGTCGGCCCGCGCTACTGCCCGAGCATCGAAGACAAGGTGAACCGGTTCGCCGACAAGGATTCACACCAGATCTTTCTCGAGCCCGAGGGCCTGACAACGCACGAGTTCTACCCGAACGGCATCTCGACCTCGCTGCCCTTCGACGTGCAGCTCGCCGCGGTGCGCAGCATGGTTGGCCTCGCGAACGCCCACATCCTGCGGCCCGGCTACGCGATCGAATACGACTACTTCGACCCGCGCGAACTGAAGGCGAGCTTCGAAACACGCTCGATCGGCGGCCTGTTCTTCGCTGGCCAGATCAACGGCACGACCGGCTACGAAGAGGCGGCTGCGCAGGGCCTGTTCGCCGGCATCAACGCCGCGCTGCAAGTTCGTGGCGGCCAGGCTTGGCTGCCGCGCCGCGATCAGGCCTACCTCGGCGTGCTGGTCGACGACCTGATCACCAAGGGCGTGACCGAACCGTACCGCATGTTCACGAGCCGCGCCGAGTTCCGCCTCCAACTGCGCGAAGACAACGCCGACATGCGCCTGACCGAAGCCGGGCGCGCGATGGGGCTGGTCGACGACGCGCGCTGGGCTGCGTTCAACCGCAAGCGCGACGCCGTTGCGCGCGAGATCGAGCGGATGCGTTCGACTTGGGTGCACGCGACCGCCCTGCCGGCGGCGGATGCCACCCGCCTGCTCGGCGCACCGATCGAACACGAGTACAGCCTGGCCGAGTTGCTGAAGCGACCGGATGTCGATTTCGACGGCGTGGCCGAGATCGCCGCGATCGCCCGACCCGATGCGGCTGTTTCACGTGAAACATTGCATGCCGAGTTCGGTGCCTTGCTCGCCGACTCCGTGATCGAGCAGACGCAGATCAGCATCAAGTACGCTGGCTACATCGACAAGCAGAACCGCGATGTCGAGCGCGCCGCGTCATACGAATCGCTGCGCTTGCCGGATGAGCTCGATTACTCGCAGGTGACGGCCTTGTCGTTCGAGGCACGGCAGAAGTTGAACCAGCATCGACCGGAGACGCTGGGCCAGGCGTCGCGCCTGTCGGGCATCACGCCGGCCGCGGTTTCGTTGCTGCTGGTGCACCTGAAAAAGGGCCGGTTCAAAGGCTTCGCGACCTCGCCCGCCAACGACGCCACCAGCGCACATTGATGGACGCCGCGATCGAGTCGCTGCGACCCGCG
>JANXVK010000476.1 GCA_025351675.1 Rhizobacter sp. | reverse complement strand
GTGTAGACGGTGGCGCCGAACTCGCGCGCCAACTGGATCGCAGTGAGGCCGATGCCGCTCGACCCGCCGTGCACGAGGACCGATTGCCCGGCCTCGAGGCGCGCGCGATCGAAGAGGTTGGCCCAGACAGTCAGGTAGGTTTCGGGCAGCGCCGCGGCCTGCAGCAGGCTCAGACCCGCCGGCACCGGCAGACAGTGGCGCGCGTCGGTGAGGCAGTACTCCGCGTAACCGCCGCCCGGCGTCAACGCGCAAACGCGATCACCCACTTTCCAGGTCTCGACACCGCTTCCGAGCGCCACGATGACGCCTGCGACCTCGAGCCCGAGGTGCGGCGATGCACCTTTCGGCGGCGGGTAGTTGCCCGAGCGTTGCAGCACGTCCGGCCGGTTCACGCCGGCCACGTGCACCTCGATCAAGACCTCGCCGGGGCCGGGTACGGGCCGTTCGTCGTCGACCAGTTGCATCACGTCGGCTTGGCCGCCGGCACCATGAGCTATCCGTTTCATCTCTGTTTCTCCTTGCGATGTCGGGATGGATGAGGGGCGAGCCCGGCGATGTCTTTCAGACTCTCGCGGGTCACCAGCATCGTTTGCAATGCCTGCGTCTCGCCGAGCGGCCGGCCTTCGATCAGGCCGACGATGCGTTCGGCCGAGCGGCGGCCGATCTCGGCGGTCGGCACGCGCACGGTCGTGAGCTTCGGCTCGACGAGGCTCGCGAGCTCGATGTCGTCCGAGCCGGTGATCGAAAGATCGTCGGGAACACGCAGGCCACGATCTCGGCATTCGCCGATCGCGCCGACGGCCTGGATGTCGGTGCCGCAGATCAGCGCGGTCGGGCGCTCGCTGGCCTGGAAGAGCTGTGCGACCGCGCTGCGGCCGCCCTCGAACGTGAACGGCCGCTCGACAATCCAGTCGTCGCGCAGCACGAGGCCGTGCGCCTGCAGTGCCGCGCGCGTTCCCTGAATGCGCGCGCGCACGCGTTCGTTGCAATCGGCGATGCCCGGGCACAGCGCGATGCGGGTGTGGCCGCGCTCGACGACGAGATTCGCCATGCGCTGTGCGGCGTCGAGGTAGGAGAAGCCGACGCATTGCCCGGGCCGCGTCTCGTCGACCGCCCAGCTCAGCACGTACGGCAGGCCGTACTGGCGCTGCAGGTCGTAGACGCCGTCGGCGTGGTCGGTGCCAACGAGCACGATGCCGTCGACCCCGCGCTCGACGATCGCGCGCAGCAGATCGACCTCGCGCGCGGGTTCGTAATCGTGGCTCGCGACGAGCAACTGGTAGCCGAGTCCCCAGAGCGTCTGCTGCAGCGCCTGGATCGAGACGGCGAAGATCGGGTTGTCGAGCGTCGGGTAGATCGCGGCGATGGTCTTCGTGCGACGCGAGGCCAGTGCCTGCGCCGCGCCGTTGCGCACGTAGCCGAGTTGCGCGACGGCACACTGCACGCGCTCGAGCGTCGCCGGGCGCACTTCGTGCGGCACCGCGAGCGCGCGCGATGCGCTGCCGAGCGAGACGCCCGCCAAGCGTGCGACGTCCGCGAGCGTGGCGCGATGCCTCGTCATGCGATGCTCATCGCCCGGTGATCGGCCTCATCGCGGCCGGTCTGCCAGGATCATGTCGGCACCCTTCTCGGCGACCATCATCACGGCCGCCTGGATGTTGCCCGACACGATCTTCGGGATCACCGACGCATCGACGACCCGCAGCCCCGGCACGCCGTTGACGCGCAATCGCACGTCGACCACCGCGTGTGCATCGCTGCCCATGCGGCAGGTGCCAATCGGGTGGTAGATCGTCTGGCCGTTGCGGCGCGCGAAATCGAGCCACGCGGCATCGTCCTGCACCGCCTCGCTCGGGCTGATCTCGTGCGCGATGTAGTGCTGCATCGCGGCTTGGCCGACGACGCGCCGCGCGATCCTCATCGCCTCGACGAGGCAGGCCTGGTCGATGGTGCTGTCGAGGAAGTTCGGCCGGATCGCCGGCTGTACCTGCGGATCGGGCGACGTCGCGTGCACGCTGCCGACCGACTCGGGGCGCAACTGACTCACGCCGATGGTCATGCCCGGTTCGCGGTCGAGGATGCGTTCGGCCGCGTTCGCGTAGCTCGCGTGCATGAAGAAATACTGCGCGTCCGGTCGCACCATCTCGGGCCGCGTCTTCACGAAGCCGTGCACGAGCCCGGTGCCCAGCGTCAGGATGCCGCGGCGCTGCGCGTAATAGCGCGCGACCTCGCGCACGAGGCGCCAGCCGCGCGACATTTCGTTGAGGGTCACCGCGTTGCGGACGCGCCAGTTCATGCGCGTGGCGTAGTGATCGATGTAGTTCTCGCCGACGCCCGGGGCATCGACGCGCACCGCGATCCCGAGCGGGCCGAGCACGTCGGCGCGGCCGATGCCCGAGAGCTCGAGCAGCTGCGGCGACTGGAACGCGCCGGCGGCGAGGATCACCTCCAGCCGCGCCACGACCGACAGCTCCTGCCCGCCCTGGCGGTACACGACGCCGTCGCAGCGCGTGCCGTCGAAGCGCAGGCGCTGCACGTGCGCATCGGTCACGACGACCAGGTTCGGGCGATGCCGCACCGGCACGAGGTAGGCGTCGTACGCGCTCCAACGGCGGCCCTGGCGCTGGTTGACCTGGTAGTAGCCGAAGCCTTGCTGGACCGCGCCGTTGTAGTCGGCGTTCATCGGCTGGCCGTCTTCGGCCGCCGCAGCGAGAAACGCGTCCGCGATCGGAAAGCGTTCGCGCACCTGCTCGAGTCGCAACGGGCCGGTCTTGCCGCGCACCTCGCCGCCGCCTTCGTAGCGCTCGAGTTTGCGAAACCAGGGCTCGACATCGGCGTAGCCCCAGCCGGTCGCGCCGGCACGCTGCCAGTCGTCGTAGTCCTGCGGCTGGCCGCGCACGTAGATCATCCCGTTGATCAGGGTCGAACCGCCGAGACCGCGGCCGCGCGGCACGGAGATCCGGCGATCGTGCGTGTTGGGTTCCGGCTCGGTCTGGAAGAGCCAGTTGTAGCGCTTGTCGACGAGCAGCTTGCTGAAACCGGCGGGGATCGCGATCCAGCGGCTTTCCGGCTCGCCGCCGGCCTCCAGCAGCAACACACGCTGCCTGCCGTCGGCGCTCAACCGGTTCGCGAGCACGCAGCCCGCGGCACCTCCGCCGACGATCACGTAGTCAAACGGTTGCACCTGTGCTCCGGTTCAAGAAGTGGCCGACGCTGCGGCGGGGATGGGTTGATCGAGCATGAAGGCGGCCATCAGACGCACCTGGCTCGCGAGCATCGGCGCGCCTTCGTGGACGCGGCAGCCGCGTGCGCGAGCCGCCACGAGCAAGGCCGTTTCGGCCGGGTCCATGATGATCTCGGCGACGATCTGGCCCGCATCGAGCCGCGCCACATCGAGCGGCAGCGGGTCGCCCGGCCGCAGGCCGAGCGAGGTGGCGTTGACGACGAGGTCGTGGCCCGAGGGGTCGCTGCCACCGACCGATGCAGCGAGCTGCGGATGCTGCCGGCGCAGTCGCTCGATGAGGTCAGCGACCCGGTCGGCACTGCGGTTGGCCACGGTGATGCGGCGCACACCGGCTTGCGCCAGCGCGAAGGCGATCGCGCTGGCAGCGCCGCCGGCTCCCGCGAGGTACACCGCCATGCCGTTCGGGTCGATGCCGGCGCCACGCAAGCCGTCGACGAAGCCGATGCCGTCGAGCATGCCGCCGCGAAGTCGCCCGTCGTGCAGCCGGTGCACCACGTTGACCGCACCTATTTGCCGCGCCGCGTCGCTGACCTCGTCGCACAGCGCCAGTGCCTTTGTCTTGTGCGGCACGGTCACCACGCAACCCGCAAAGTTCTGCGTGCGACGCAAGGCCGCCATCACGGTCGCGAGATCGCCCTCGCCCACGTGCAGCGGCACCATCACCGCATCGATGCCGTGCGCGCGCAACAGCGCGTTGATGCGCTGCGGCGTCTTCACGTGATGGACCGGATCGGCCACGATCGCGAGGAAGCGCGTGTGGCCGGTGATCTCGTGCAGGTTCGCCGTCATCGCGTGGGGCCGGGCTCAGTGCCCAAGGTAGGCCTTGCGGATGTGCGGATTCACCAGTAACTCCTTGCCGGTACCGGAGAGCACCACCTCGCCGTTCTCGAGCACGTAGCCGCGGTCGGCGAGCTGCAGCGTGTGGAAGACGTTCTGCTCGACCAGCAACACCGTCGTGCCCTGGTCGGCCACCTTGCGCACGATCTCGAACATCTGCTCGACGAGCAACGGCGAGAGGCCCAGCGACGGCTCGTCGAAGATCAGCAGTCGCGGTCCCGCCATCATGCCGCGCGCGATCGCGACCATCTGCTGCTCACCGCCCGAGAGCGAGACCGCCAGCTGTTTCAGCCGCTCCTTGACCTTCGGGAACAGCACCAGCAATTCCTCAAGCCGCTGCGCGTGAGAATCGCGCGCGGACTTCTTGAACGAACCCATGCGCAGGTTCTCTTCGACCGTCAAAAAAGGGAAGAGCTGCCGGCCTTCCGGGATCATCGTCACGCCGAGTTCGACGATCTCGTGCGGCTGGCGCGTGCTGAGCGGGACGCCGTCGAGCTCGATGCTTCCGGCGGTCGCGCGAACGATGCCGCAGAGCGTTCGCAGCGTCGTCGTCTTGCCGGCACCGTTGGCGCCGACGATGGTGACGATCTCGCCGCGCTGCACATCGAACGAGATGCCGCGCAGCACCTCGCTCTTGCCGTAGCCGGCGTGCAGATCACGAACCTGCAGCATGGGTGTAGCCCTTTCCAAGGTAGGCCTGGATGACCTCGACATCGTTCGCGACTTCCGCCGGCAGGCCTTCCTTCAGCACCTTGCCGAGGTGGATGACGACGATGCGGTCGGAGAGCGCCATCGTGGCCTGCATCAGGTGTTCGATCATGAGCACCGACACGCCCGAGTCGCGGATGCGCCGGATCATCACGATGGCACGCGCCACGTCGGCCGGGTTGAGCCCGGCGAGCACCTCGTCGAGCAGCAGCACGCGTGGCGAGGTCGCGAGCGCGCGCGCGATCTCGAGCCGCTTCATGCCGCCGACCGTGAGGCTGCGCGCTTCGGTCTCGAGCAACGGTGTCAATTCGGTGAGCTCGGCCACGGAGCGGGCGAGCGCTTCGGCCTCGTCGCGGCCCTGGGTGCGCATGAAGGCGCCGAGCAACAGGTTCTCGAGCACGGTGAGGCCGGCGAACGGCTGGACGATCTGGAACGTGCGCCCGACCCCGGCACGCGCGAAGCCCTCGGGGCTGCGCGGCGCGCTCCACTGGCCGGCCGCGTCGCGGATCGTGACCGTGCCGCCGTCCGGGCGCAGGAAGCCGGAAAGCTGGTTGAACACCGTCGTCTTGCCCGCGCCGTTCGGCCCGATCACGCCGAGGATCTCGCCCTCGTGCAGCGTCAGCGAGACCTTGTCGGTCGCCTTCAGGCCGCCGAAGCGCTTCTCGATGTTGTCGGCTTTCAGGATCGGCTCGCCCTTGCTCGGGGTCGCGCGCACGACCGCGGCCAGCGGTGCCGCCTCGACGCGGCGCGGCCGCGCGAAATCGGGCAGCTTGTCGATCCACTGCGTCACGCGGCCACCGAGCTGGCCGACCAGACCGCGCGGGAAGAACAGCACCACCGCCACCAGCACGACGCCGTAGACGAAGCCGTGCGTGCCGTTGCCGAACGCGCTCAGCCAGCCGCGCGCCAGCTCGGCGATCGGCAGCACGACGACCGTGCCAAGCACCGGCCCGGCGACGGTGCCGAGCCCGCCGATGAGCGCGAACATCGCGACCTGGATCGACAGCTCCAGCGAGAACGCGGACGCCGGCTCGATGAAGGTGAGGTACATGCCATGGAAGCTGCCGATCAGGCTCGTCAGGCCGGCCGAGATCACCGCCGCCGCGATCTTCACCTTCACCGGGTTGATGCCGATCGCGCGCGCCGCGTCCTCGCGTTCGCGCACCGCGATCAGGTAGTAGCCGAAGCGCGAATGACGGATCGCGCGGCAGATCCAGAGCACCACCATCCAGAAGCCGAACGCGACCAGCAGATACGCCCACTTCTCGCGGAAGATCATCCATTTCAGGCCGATCTGCAACGGCACGTTGAGCCCGCCCGCGCCGTGCGTCCACGCTTCTTCATGGTTGACGAGCAGCCGCGCGACTTCGAGGAATGCGATCGAGGCGAGCGAGAAGAACGGTCCGCGCAGGCGCAGCGTCGGATACGCGATCACGAGCGCCACGAGCGCCGACACGCCGACCCCCGCGAACATGCCGATCCAGGGCGAGATACCGAAGG
>JANXVK010000462.1 GCA_025351675.1 Rhizobacter sp. | reverse complement strand
CGCATCGATGGGCCGCTTGTTGCGGCTGATGATGGTCTGGAACGCCTGCACCAGTTGGCACGCCACCGGCACCGGGTCGATGCCGTTGTGCGGCATCGCGGCGTGCGCGCCCTTGCCGTGGATCGTGATCTTGAACTCGTTACTGCTCGCAAAGCACGGCCCGCTCTTCAGCGCGAACTGGCCGACCGCCATGCCGGGCCAGTTGTGCGCGCCGAACATCGCCTCCATCGGGAACTTCTCGAACAGGCCATCTTTGATCATCTCGCGCGCGCCGCCGCCGCCTTCTTCGGCCGGCTGGAACACGAGGTAGACGGTGCCGTCGTAGTTGCGGTGCTTGCTCAGGTGCTTGGCGGCGGCCAGCAGCATCGCGGTGTGGCCGTCGTGGCCGCAGGCGTGCATCTTGCCGGGGTGCTGGCTGGCGTGCGCGAAGGTGTTGTGCTCGGTCATCGGCAGCGCGTCGATGTCGGCGCGCAGGCCGACGGCGCGGTCGCTGGTGCCGTTCTTCAAGATCGCCACGACGCCGGTCGTGCCCATGCCGCGGTGGATCGGGATGCCCCAGTCGGTGAGCTGCTTGGCGATCACGTCGGACGTGCGCTGCTCTTGGAAGCAGAGCTCGGGGTGGGCATGGATGTCGCGTCGGACCGCGGCGATGGACGCCGCATCGGCGAGGATGGATTCGATCATGCGCATGGCGGGGCTCCGAGGTCCGGCGCGCGAGCAGTTTCGCGTGATCCCGGCCAGTCAGTAAGGCATTACCATACCAGTCTACCTGCAGGGGATGACCGCGCCGCCGGCGCCGGCCCGCGCGAGTGCGGTGCCTGCGACCCGCGCCGACGTCTAAATGGCCCCGTCAGGGGCCATTCGGAGCGAGGCGGGCAAGCGCTGTCGGATCAGACCCGCGCGGCGGCCGCGCGGCGGCGGGCGACAGCGCCGACGGCGAACAGGCCGGCCAACATCAGGGCGTAGGTTTCTGGTTCGGGAACGGCACCGACCGTGTAGACCTCGAAGGCAGCGCCTTGCCCGCGCCCAAACGATTCCCCAAGATAAATTTGAGCCAGGCTGCTGCCGGTGGCGTAGCCAGGCACGGCCATGCGGACGGGGTCGTACCAGCTCATCCGGTAGCTGCCGGCGGCGAGGGTGGGGCCGGCGAACGATGCCGAGATCATCGCCACGTTATTGCCGAGTTCGGCGACGCTGTAGTCGCTCGACGCCAGCGTGATGCCGGAGTATTGCGTCTTCAGCTCCGTGTCCCACACGCCGACCTGGATGGTCCAGTCGCTGCCGTAGTTCGACTGCACCGCGAAGTCCGCGCCCGACAGCGTGGCGTCCGCGGCCAGAGTGAAGACATCCGAGACCATATAGCTGCCGCCGCAACTGGAGCACCAGGCGTTCACGACGGGGTTTGCGGCGTTCGCGAAGTCCGGCGAGGTGTAGCCGATGTCAGCCTGAGCCGAGGTGGCGACGACGGCGCCGAAAAGAGCCGCGACAACAAAGTTCTTGATCATTTTTTTCCTTAGGGGTTCGGTTGCATGCCACGCGCCGTGGGCCACGGTCGAGGATTCAACTTGACGTGATGATGGCGAACCGCCAGCGGGCGCAAAACCCGCCAATCGGGGGGGGGCGCGGCGCCGCTCTCGATTCCGTGCGCGAAGTCACGAATGAGTTCGAAGCCTCGCGCCGAAGGCCCGTGCCAGCGTGTGCAATAGTGGACGGATGAGTACCGCCTTCGTCCGCGCCGCCTGCCCCCACGACTGCCCCGACACCTGCGCGATCCGCGTCACCGTGACCGACGGCGTCGCGATCAAGGTGCAGGGCGACCCGGACCACCCGCCGACCCATGGCGCGCTGTGCACGAAAGTGTCGCGCTACCCGGAGCGCACGTACCACGCCGAGCGCGTGCTGCATCCGATGAAGCGCAGCGGGCCGAAGGGCAGTGGCCAATTCGTCCGCGTGACCTGGGACGAGGTCCTCGACGACATCGCTTCGCGCCTGAAGGCGATCGCGGCGCGCAACCCCGAGGCCATCGTGCCGTACAGCTACGCCGGCACGATGGGGCTGCTGCAAAGCGAGAGCATGGCGGCGCGGTTCTTCAATCAGCTCGGCGCCTCGCTGCTCGACCGCACGATCTGCTCCAGCGCCGGTGGCGAGGCGCTGGCGGCGACCTACGGCGGCAAGGTCGGCATGCACCTGGAGTTCTTCGCCGAGAGCCGGCTGATCCTGATCTGGGGCAGCAACTCGATCGCGTCGAACCTGCACTTCTGGACCTTCGCGCAGGCGGCCAAGCGCCACGGCGCGAAGCTCATCTGCATCGACCCGCGCCGCACCGAGACGGCCGACAAGTGCCACCAGCACATCGCGCTGCTGCCGGGCACCGACGGCGCGCTCGCGCTCGGGCTGATGCACGAACTGATTGTCAACGGCTGGCTCGACGACGCCTACATTGCGCAGCATGTGGACGTGGCCGGCTGGCCGACCCTGCGCGAGCGTGCGCTGCAGTGGCCGCCCGAGCGCGTCGCCGAGGTCTGCGGCATCAGCGCCGACGAGGTGCGCGGCCTGGCGCGCGACTACGGTACGACGCGGCCTGCCGCGATCCGCATGAACTACGGCATGCAGCGCGTGCGCGGCGGCGGCAATGCGACGCGGCTGATCGCGCTGCTGCCCTCGCTGACCGGCGCGTGGCGGCAGCGTGGCGGCGGCCTGCTGTTCTCGAGTTCGGGCTGGTACCGCAGCGTGCGCAACGACGCCGCGCTGCAACGGCCCGATCTGCTCGCGGGCAAGACGCCGCGCACGATCAACATGAGCACGATTGGCGACGATTTGCTGCGCCAGGGCGACGAGCTGCTGCCGGATGGTGCTGCGTTT
>JANXVK010000449.1 GCA_025351675.1 Rhizobacter sp. | reverse complement strand
ACGCGATGCAGCGAAGCCGCTCCGGAAAGGCCGCCGCCGCCCACATCACGATCGGCCCGCTCATGCAGTAGCCGACCGCGCCGATGCGAAGGCCGTCGGCCTGCGGCTGGCCGTCGACGAATTCGAGCAGGGCCAGCGTGTCGGTGGCGGTGGTCGCCGAGTCGAGCGTCGCCATGTGCGCGAACATCTCGGCCATCGCCGCCTCGGTGCGTTCCTTCAGGAAGAAGTCGCGCGTGCGCCGGTAGTAGAGGTTGGGCAGGACGACGTAATAGCCGACCGACGCGAGCCGGCGCGCCATGTCGTGCAGCTCCTCGCGCTTGCCGGGCGCGTCCATGAAGAAGAGGACGACCGGAAACGGGCCGCCCTCGTCGGGATGGACGACGAAGCTGTTCATCGCACCGTCGGCGGTGGCGATGTCGAGGTGCTGCTCGATCATGCGAGGTCTGCCTTTCGTGGGTCGGGCGTCGCGATCAGGCGCTGGCGCTGGCCCGCTTGGCCAGGAGCGCATTGCCGACGCGCGAGACCGGTTTCCTGCCGAGCACGCCCGAGATGAACGCGGCCGCATCGATGACGCCGTCGAGCGAGACACCGGTGGTTATGCCGAGGCCGTCGAGCAGGAAGAGGACGTCCTCGGTCGCGACGTTGCCGGTCGCGCCCTTCGCATACGGGCAGCCGCCGAGGCCGGCGACGCTCGCGTCGAAGGTGTGGATGCCCATCTCGAGGCACGCATAAATGTTCGACAGTGCCTGACCGTAGGTGTCGTGAAAGTGGCCGCTGACCTCATGCAACGGAAAGTGCTTCAAAGCACGCTCAAGCGCCGCCTGCGCGCGCTTCGGCGTGCCGACGCCGATCGTGTCGGCGATGCCGCAATGGTCGACGCCGATGCCCTTCATCAACAGCACCACGCGCTCGACTTCATCCGGCGTGACCTCGCCCTGGTACGGGCAACCGAGCGCGACCGAGACCGCGCAGCGCACCTTGATCGCATGCGCATGCGCCGCCTCGACGACCGGGCGAAAGCGCTCGATGCTTTCTTCGATGCCGCAATTGATGTTGCGCTGGCTGAAGGCCTCGCTCGCGGCGCCGAACACGACGATCTCGTCGGGGCGGATCGCGGGGTCGGCGATCGCGGCTTCGAAGCCCTTCAGGTTCGGTGTCAGCACCGAGTAACGCACGCCACGCTTGCGCCGCACGCCGCGCATCACCTGCGCGTTGTCGGCCATCTGCGGCACCCACTTCGGGCTGACGTAGCTGGTGACTTCGAGTTCGCGCAGGCCCGCCGCCTGCAGCAGCTGCACAAGTTCGATCTTGGTCGCTGCATCGACCGGCTGCTTTTCGTTCTGCAGGCCGTCGCGCGCGCCGACTTCGACCAGGGTCACATGGGTTGGGATCATCACAAAACTCTCATGGTTGAACTGCGCCTGCATTCATTCTGCGCTGCTCACGCCAGCGGCGCCATGCGCAGCAATTCGCCACCTTCGCTGACCTGGTCGCCGACCGCGTACAGCAACTCGGCGATCGTGCCGTCACGCGGCGCGGCAATCGTGTGCTCCATCTTCATCGCCTCCATCACCGCGAGCGGTTGGCCTTGCGTGACGGTGTCGCCGGCCTTCGCAAGGAACGCGATCACCTTGCCGGGCATCGGTGCGGCCAGACCGCCGGCCTCGACCGCGCCATCGGCCGAGTGCGCTACGGGATCGAACTCGTCGACCACCGCCGAACCGTCGGGCGAGAACACGCTGAAGCGTTCGCCGATGGCGTAGACGGTCAGCGTCGTGCGCTGCTCGCCGAGCGTCAGGTCGTACGTGTTGGCAGCGCGCCGCGCGATCGCGAGCGGCCAGCGCTGCGTGCCGTTCACGAGCGCCTGCGCGCCGGCACTGCGTTCGAGTGTGAACGGGTGGTGCGTGCCCTGCGATTCGATGTCGAAGCGGCGCGTCGCGTTGCCGTGCAGGCGCCAGCCATCGCGGCGTGACCACGGGTCGGTCGTCTCAAGCGCCTGCTCGGCCGCGAGCGCATGCGCGACGACGCCGGCCGCCGCCAGTTCGATCGGCAACGGCGCCGCGTTGAACAACACGGCGCGCTCGCGCTCGATCAGCGCGGTGTCGAGGTCGGCGTGCGCGAACGAATCGCTCGCCGCGACGCGGCGCAGGAACGCGACGTTGGTGTGCAGCCCGACGATGTGCGTGGCCGCCAGCGCGGCATCGAGCCGCGCCAGCGCCTGCGCGCGGTCGGCGCCCCAGACGATCAGCTTCGCGATCATCGAGTCATAGAACGGAGAAATCGCGTCGCCTTCGCGCACGCCGGCATCGACACGTGTGTTGCCGCGCTCGAAGCCGACGGCATCCGAGGGCGTGCGGTACACCTCGAGCCGGCCGGTCGCGGGCAGGAAGTTCGAATCGGGGTTCTCGGCGCAGATGCGCGCCTCGATCGCGTGGCCGTGGATGCGCAACTCGTGCTGCTGCAGCGGCAGCGGCTCGCCCGCGGCCACGCGCAACTGCCATTCGACCAGGTCCAGGCCGGTGATCGCTTCGGTCACCGGATGCTCCACCTGCAGCCGCGTGTTCATCTCCATGAAGAAAAACTTCAGATCACCGTCAGCCGTCGGTTCGGCGATGAACTCGACCGTGCCCGCGCCGACATAGCCGACCGCCTTTGCCGCCGCCACCGCCGCGGCGCCCATCTCGGCGCGGCGCGCTTCGCTCATGCCGGGCGCGGGCGCTTCTTCAAGCACCTTCTGGTGCCGGCGCTGTACCGAGCAATCGCGCTCGAACAGGTGGATGCAGTTGCCGTGAGAGTCGCCGAACACCTGGATCTCGATGTGGCGCGGCGTGGTCACGTAGCGCTCGATCAGCACGGCGTCGTCACCGAAGCTGCTGCGCGCCTCGCGCTGGCACGACGCGAGCGCGGCGTCGAACTCGCCGGCCTTCGTGACGATGCGCATGCCCTTGCCTCCGCCACCGGCGCTGGCCTTGATCAGCACCGGGTAGCCGATGCGGTCGGCCTCACGCTTGAGCATCTGCGGGTCTTGCCCGGCGCCGTGGTAGCCGGGCACGAGCGGCACGCCAGCCTTCTCCATCAGTTGCTTCGACTCGGCCTTCAGCCCCATCGCCTTGATCGCCGACGTCGGCGGGC
Source organism: Rhizobacter sp. (assembly GCA_025351675.1). Lineage (GTDB taxonomy): Bacteria > Pseudomonadota > Gammaproteobacteria > Burkholderiales > Burkholderiaceae_C > LMDS01. The sequence goes on along the minus strand of JANXVK010000449.1, from coordinate 347 downwards.
CGATGAACACGAGCCCGGCATCGGCGCAGGCCTGCGCGAACTCGGCGTTCTCGCTGAGAAAGCCGTAGCCCGGGTGCACCGCCTGCGCGCCGGTCGCCCGCGCGGCGGCGATCACGCGCGCGCCGAGCAGGTAGCTCTCGCGCGGCGACGAACCGCCGATGTGCACCGCCTCGTCGCAGGCCAGCACGTGCTTGGCGTTGGCGTCGGCATCGGAGTAGACGGCGACGGTGCGCACGCCCATCTTGCGAGCGGTCGCGGCCACTCGGCAGGCGATCTCGCCACGGTTGGCGATCAGGATCTTCTTGAACATCATTTGTTGAACCTCAGGTCGACGGTTGACCCGCCCC
>JANXVK010000201.1 GCA_025351675.1 Rhizobacter sp. | reverse complement strand
TGGCCAGCAGCGCCCAGACCACCGACATAGCCGGCATCAAGTTCGCGAATAGCGTGCAGGTCGGCAACGCCAGGCTGCAGATCAACGGAGCCGGCGTGCGCTACAAGGTCGTGTTCAAGGTCTACGCGGCGGCGCTGTACCTCGGCGAGAAGGTCGCCACGCCCGAAGCGGTGCTGGCCGCACCCGGCCCGCGCCGGCTGCAGATCGTGATGCTGCGCGAGATCGACGCCAACGAACTCGGCAAGCTGTTCACCAAGGGCATGGAGCAGAACGCGCCGCGCGAAGAATTCTCGAAATCGATCGCCGGCATCATGCGCATGAGCGACATCTTCTCGAGCCGCAAGAAGCTGCAGGCCGGCGACTCGTTCGCGGTCGACTGGCTGCCGGGCACCGGCACCGTGATCTCGGTCAACGGCAAGCCCGAAGGCGCGCCGATCAAGGAGCCGGAGTTCTATTCGGCGCTGATGAAGATCTGGCTCGGCACGTCACCTGCCGATGGCCCGCTCAAGGACGCCTTGCTCGGCAAGGCCGTGGCTGCGCCGGGCGGCAGCTCCAACCATTGAGCTACAGCTGATCGAGTCGGTCGATTACGCGATCGGCACCCGCCGCAGCGGCCGGTTCGCCGTGGTTGTAGCCGTAGCTCACCAGCACGACCGGGCAGCCGGCCGCGCGCGCCGCGCGCGCGTCGTTGCTCGAATCGCCGACCATCAAGGTGCGTGCCGGCAGTGTGCCGAGCGCTTCGCAAGTCTTCAGCAACGGCAGCGGGTCGGGCTTCTTGCGCTCGAAGGCATCGCCGCCGAAGACGGCGCCGAAAAAGCCGTCGAGCCCCTTCTTGCGCAGCAATGGCAGCGCGAACGCAGTCGGCTTGTTGGTCAGGCACGCGAGTTTCCAGCCACGTGATCTGAGCAGCGTGAGGCCCTCGACGACGCCGGGAAACACCGCGGCGTAGTCACCGTTCACTTCGAGGTAGCGCCGCTGGTACAGCGCCCATGCCGGCTCGTAGAGCGCGGCGTCGGCACCTATCTCGGTCAGGGTACTGCTGATCAAATGCTCAGAGCCCTTGCCGATGGTGCGGCCCAGGAAGGCGCGGTCAACACCCGGCAGACCGAGCTCGCGCAGCACGCCGTTCAGCACGGCGTCGAAGTCGCCGAGCGTGTCGACCATCGTGCCGTCGAGGTCGACGATGGCAGCCTGAATATTGGAAAGGTTCATCGGTTTACCTGACTTTACGTCTCATCCTGCGAACCGAAACCGCTCGGCCCGCGTTGTGCTCTGACACGACAACCGGGAGATTCGCGATGGCTTTCGAGACCACCATTGAACTTGCGGCGCCGATCGCGCCACCGCCCCCCGCCCCTGCGCCGCTGCGCAGCACGGCGACCCCCGCCGCGTTGGGCCTCGCCGCCAGTCTGGAGGCCTGCGGCGGTGGCGGTGGCGGTGGCGCCGCCGATTCTCCCGCACCTGCGCCAGCGCCAACCGCGGTCGAGGCCTCGCGTTTTCTCGCGCAAGCCTCGCTGGGCGCGAGCCGCGCGCAGATCGGGAGCGTGCAGGCGCTGGGTTATTCGGGCTGGATCGACGCTCAGTTCGCACTGCCGGCTTCGACGACCCGCTGGGATTTTCTGGTCGCCGCCGGCCTGACCGACGTGGCCAACAAGAACAGCGAAGCCGGTTTCGATTCGGCCGCCTGGGCCAAGCTGCTCGGCGCGCCCGACACGCTGCGCCAGCGCATCACGCTGGCGTACTCCGAGATCTTCGTCGCCGCGATCGACGGCTTGGTCGGCGGCGGCTGGAGGCAGTTCTCGGCCGCGACCTACCTCGACCTGCTCGAAACCAACGCTTTCGGCAACCACCGCACGCTGTTGCAGCAGATCTCGCTGAGCGCGCCAATGGGCCAGTTCCTCACCTTCCGCGGCAGCGCGAAAGGCAACACGACGACCGGCGCGCTGCCCGACGAAAACTACGCCCGCGAGCTGATGCAGCTGTTCACACTTGGGCTGGTGCAGCTCAACCTCGACGGCACGCCGACGCTGACCAACGGCAGCACCACCTACACCTACGGTCTGGCCGACGTGACCGGCTTGGCGCGCGTCTTCACGGGCTGGGACTTCGATCTCGGCGGCCAGCCGGCGGCAACGGCCACTGCCACGCCCGACTTCATCCGCAAGCCGATGGTGCAGGTCGGGAACCGCTACGAGACCGGCGCGAAGACTTTTCTCGGCACCACGATCGCCGCCGGCGTCGACGCACCGACCGCGTTGACGCAGGCGCTCGACGCGATCTTCGCGCACGTCAACGTGGCGCCGTTCTTCAGCCGGCAACTGATCCAGCGGCTGGTCACGAGCAACCCGGGTGCGGCTTACGTGGCGCGCGTCGCGAGCGTCTTCAACAACAACGGCAGCGGCGTCAAGGGCGATCTGAAGGCAGTCATCAAGGCCGTGCTGCTCGACGACGAAGCCCGCAGCGCGACCGCCGCCGCCGCAAGCGGCTTCGGCAAGCTGCGCGAGCCGATCGTGCGTTTCACCGGCTGGGCACGCGCCTATGGCGCCGCGTCGGCGAGCAACGCCTGGGCGATCGGCGACACCTCGAACCCGGGCAGCCGCCTCGCGCAAAGCCCGCTGCGTTCGCCCTCGGTGTTCAACTTCTTCCGCCCCGGCTACGTGCCGCCGAACACCGGCTTCGACGCGACCGCGATGGTCGCGCCCGAGTTCCAGATCGCGAACGAATCCTCGGTCGTCGGCTACCTCAACTTCCTGCAGCGCGCCGTCTCGGGTCAGGGCGTCGGCGATGTGCTCGCCGACTACACGGCGCTGCTCGCCATCGCCGACGACGCTGGCGCGCTGTTCGCCGAGATCAACCTCGTGCTCGCGTCGGGTCGGTTGAGTGCCACCACCCTCGCGCCGCTCGTGACCGCCGTGGCCTCGATAGCCAGCGGCACTGACGCGACCCGCAAGAACCGGATCTACGCCGCGCTCGTGATGGTGCTCGCAGCGCCTGAATTCCTTGTCCAGAAGTGAAGGTGACGCCATGACCACGAACACATCCCGCCGCGCCTTCCTGCAACGTGCTTCAGCCCTGTCGATCGCCGGCACCGCGACGCCTTGGGTGCTGAACCTCGCCGCGATGGGCGAGGCCGCCGCCGCGACCGCGACCGACTACAAGGCGCTGGTCTGCATCTTTCTCTACGGCGGCCACGATTACGCCAACACGCTGATCCCGTACGACACCGCGAACTACGCTGCCTACCAGGCGATGCGCCCGACGCTCGCATACGCCCAGAGTGCGCTCGCCGCGACGGCGCTGACACCGAACGTCGCCTTGCCGAGCGGCCGGCAGTACGCACTGGCGCCCGAGCTCGCGCCGCTGTTGCCGATGTTCGCGGCCAACAAGCTCGGCGTGATGCTCAACGTCGGCACGCTCGTCGGCCCGACGACCAAGCTGCAGTACACGAACGCGACCGCACCACTGCCGCCCAAGCTGTTCTCGCACAACGACCAGCAATCGGTCTGGCAATCGTCCGCACCCGAAGGCGCTGCCTCGGGCTGGGGCGGGCGAATGGGCGATCTCTACGCAGCCGGCAACGGCAACGCGACCTTTACCTGCGTGAACGTGTCCGGCAACGCGGTGTTCCTGTCGGGCAAGACCGCCGTGCAGTACCAGGTCACGTCGACCGGCCCGGTCGCGCTCACCGGCGTGCAAAACGCGCTGTTCGGCTCGACGGCCTGCTCGGCCGCGCTGAAGACGCTCGTGACCGCGAGCCGCAC
>JANXVK010000425.1 GCA_025351675.1 Rhizobacter sp. | reverse complement strand
CGACGCCGAGACCGGCCAGCGCGGTTACCTGCTGACCGGCCGCGACGAATACCTGAAACCCTACGTCGAGGCACAGGGGCTTGTCGCGACCACGCTGACCTGGTTGAACGACTACTACGCCGCCAGCCCCGACACTGCGGCGCTGATGAAGCAGGTGTCCGTCGCTTCCGGCAACAAGCTTGCCGAACTCGCCGAGACGATGAAGCTTTACGACGGTAGCAAGGAAGACGCGTGGCGCAGCGTGACCCTCAGCAACATCGGTCAGGAGCAGATGGACGCGGTCCGTTCCCTGAGCCAGACCTTGCTGGAGCACGAGGACGTGAGGGTTGCAATGGCACGCGAGAGCCTGTGGCTGACGCTGCTGCTGAACCGCATCGGTGTCAGCGCGATGACCGCGCTGAGCCTGTTCGCGCTCTACATGTACCTGCGCCAGACCACCGCGCTGCTGCGTCAGCGCGACGATCAGTCGCGCTTGGTGCAAGCCGAGCGCGACCAGTTCGCGGGCGAGGTGATGCTGCGGACCGAACAACTGACCGAGCTCGCGCGCCACCTGCAATCGGTGCGTGAAGACGAGCGCCATCTCCTCGCGCGCGAACTGCACGACGAACTCGGCGCGCTGCTCACGGCCGCCAAGCTCGACGTGGCCCGGCTCAAATCGCGCCTCGGCGCCGTCACGCCGGAAGTCGCCGAGCGTTTGCAGCACCTGAACGACGGCCTGAACGACGGCATCGCCCTGAAGCGCCGCATCATCGAAGACCTGCGGCCGTCGTCGCTGAGCAACCTCGGGCTGGTCGCCGCACTCGACATTCTGGTGCGCGAATGGGGCCAGCGTGCCGACATCCAGGTCGACGCCGAGTTCGAGCCGGTGCAGCTGCGCCCGGCCGGTGAACTCACGGTGTACCGGCTGGTCCAGGAGGCGCTGACCAACATCACCAAGTACGCGAACGCGACCGAGGTCGAAGTGCGGCTGTCGCCGATCGACGGACAGGTGCATGTCGGCGTGCGTGACAACGGCGTCGGCTTCGACGCACGCGCGCCGCGCAGCAGCGCGCACGGTCTGCTCGGCATGCGCTACCGGCTCGAGACCGAGGGCGGTCGGATGGTGATTGAGTCGGCGCCCGGCAAAGGCACGTTGATCCGGGCCGACCTGCCCGAAAGTAGCGAGTCGGCTCTTTCGACCGGCCCCGGCGCGCTGGTCTGACGCGCGTCGCCAAAGCGCGCGCAGCGCCGCGTCGGCCCTGTCCTACAGCGGCGAAGACGCTCCCCCGACAGCGCTGCGGCGACGCGCCCTATCGTGCCGCGCCAGCCGCGAGCAGATACTGCTCTGATCGCATCAATCCTGCTGCGACACGGTAAAAACAGAAGCGCGATGCGCTTCATGATCAGGAGCCTCGTCATGCTGCACTACGCCGTCGTCTTCTTTGTGATCGCATTGATTGCTGCACTGTTCGGTTTCGGCGGTATAGCGGCCAGCGCCGCAGGGATCGGCAAGATTCTGTTCGTGTTGTTCGCGATTCTCGCGGTCGCCAGCTTCCTGTTCGGTTTGATCAAGAAAGGGTGAGCGCGGCGGCGTTCGCGCCGATTCGTCACCCGAACCCACTCGCCCACCATGAAAGGACATGCCATGAACACCCCCGTCACCAACAAGCCGCTCGGCCAAGACGTCTCGAACTTCGCCGACCACGCGGCCGACAGCGCCAGCAGCGCGATCCGCTCGACCCAGAACGTCGCGAACGCCGCGTTCGATCGCCTCAACGACAAGGTCGACAGCGCCCGTGAACAGGCCGCGCCGCTGATCAATCGCTTGTCGACGCAGGCCGAGGCGGCTGCCCGCCGTGGCGCCGACATGGTCAAGGAAACCTCGGCCCAGCTGCGCGAGAAGGCGGTCCGCGCACAAGACAGCACCGTCGGCTACATCAAGGACGAGCCGGTGAAGTCGATGCTGATCGCCGCGGCGACCGGCGCTGCGCTGATGGCGCTGGTGAGTCTGGCCAGCCGCTCGCATCGTCGCGACTACTGAGCGTCCCCAGAAAATGTCTTCGACATTCCCGCCCCTTGGGGTCAAGCAAAGTGGCCAAGCCACATTTGCTTGAGAGCAGCTTCGTTGTCGTCAAACCGCAGATTCGCCGCCACATCATGATCCACCCGCTTTTGCGACTGGTCGCCACGCAACCGCACCTGCTGGCTGACCACGCGGAAGCGTACGCCGGCTTGGTCAGCGAAGAGATCGGGCGCAGTGCCGCGAGCTTCAAGCATCGCGTCCTGCTGAATGCGATCGCGTTGTGCCTCGTCGGCGTGGCAGCGGTGCTGGCCGGCGTCGCGCTGATGTTGTGGGCGACCGTCCCGCTCGCGAGCATGCACGCACCATGGGCACTGATCGCGGCACCGGGCGTGCCCGCCTTGG
>JANXVK010000197.1 GCA_025351675.1 Rhizobacter sp. | reverse complement strand
TGTCTTCGAGGAAGGTCACGAACTGCCCACTGGTTTGGCGGGCGGCGGTCTCGCCCAGCACTTCGCCAGTGCTGGTGTTGAGCGCGGCGAACAGGCCCCGCGTGCCGTTGCGCTTGTGAACATGCTCAGCGTGCCGTTGCGCTTGTATTTGAAGCCGTGGCTTTCGGCGCGCCCGGGCGACGGCGGCGGCAATCCGGTCCTTGCGGTCCAGCGCCTGGATGGCCGTGTTCTCGTCCACGCAGAACACGGCAGCGTGCGCGGGCGGGTTTAGGTACAGGCCGATCACGTCGGCCGCCTTGGTCTCGAAGTCCGGGTCGTTGGAGATCATGTGGGTATCGAGCCGATGAGGGCGCATGACATGTTTGCGCCAAATGCGCTGGACGGTCGAAGAGGACACGTCGCCGAGTTTGCCAGCCAGCTTGCGGCGGCTCCAATGCGTCGAGCCGTAGCGGGGGGTGTGCTTGAGTGTTCGGTTTGAAACCCGAGCATCGAGCTTGCCCACCGGCGTCTTGGGCGCGCGACCAAAATGCGGCGACACCAGTCCGGCCAGCCCTTGCGCCTCGAACGCCGAAGTCCAATTAGAAACGAACTCGCCGTTGCAGGCAAGCTCGCTGCGAATATCGACTTGACGTTCTCCGTCGCTCCAAAGTACGACGCACCGCGCACGGCGCGCCAAGGCAGCATTGCCGTGACGCCTGCGCATCACGGCATCCAGTTCAGAGCGCTAGTCCAACGTCAACATGGTTCTTTGCGTGCCTCAATATCTGAGGGCAATGCATCTGATTTTTATGATTCAGTGGACTAGGCCCACTGCGCTCTGACCAAAGGTGTTCGCTGTCGCGAAGCAAAATTGCGGTGCATAAAAGTAGCGAACTGGCCAAGCCGTTGCTAACGTCAGCTTCTTGATGCACGATCAGTCGGCGTCAGGGATTTCGACTTTCAAGATCGCGCCCCTCCCCGGTGGGCCGAATCCCCAGTTGGCAACGTACAAATTACCGTCCGGTCCGAATGTCATTGCTGTGGGCAGAAAGAGACCGGACGTGATGATCTTCACATCACCGTTGCGGGCAACACGCACGATACGCCCGAGGCCGGGCACTGGAAATTGCTGACCGGTGGTCATCTCCAGAACGTACATGCGATGCCGACTGTCGAATGCGACGCCGAGCACCTTGCTCAAGCCAGCGGCGGCAACGCGCATCTCGCCGCTCGGGGTGATCTGGAAGATCTTTTGCCTGTTGATCTCACCGTGATCAAACTCTCCCAAATTGCCCACATAAAACACGCCGTGATAGGCGACCGACGTCGGTACGACATGGCCCTGCGAAGCAGAGATGTCGATGATGCGGCTGACCTTGCCATCTGTGGTGATCTTCACCAGTTCGCCATGGTTGGGCTCAACCGCGTAAAGGTTGCCGCGCACTCCGACCATGCTGTACCACGTGCCATCCGGTTCATAGTCGCCCGGTTCGGGCTTCTTGACGGGATTGCTTCGCTGATACGCGCTCAGGTCAGCAACCATGGACCATGACCCGTTGCGATTGACGCGTGCCACTCCAGCGGGAATGCTCGTCACCGCGTGCGAACATCCCCCGCTTGCGATCAGCGCGTACATCGTGCCATCGATGAACTCTATGTCCGCGACACCAAGCGCGTCGCCAAGCCCATTGACGGTGCGAGGGAAAGTGTCAGTCACTGTTGTGCGCGCCCCGTTGGCGTCGAGTTTGGAAATTCGGCCTCCGGTCAACGCTGACGTGTAGGGACGTACAACGGGACCGGCGAGCTCGCAACTCCCTGGAGGTGGAATGCTCGTCGGACCTTCCCCGGCCTCGGCAACGTAGAGGTTGCCGTCCGGGCCAAATCTGAGTCCGCGCGGAAACTGCAGTCCGGTGGCAAACGGAACGACATTGGCTTCAGCGGCTGCCGGTCTAGCGGACTGCGCAGTCGCCGGGCCAACGAGACCCATGCACATTGTCAGAATGCCGACCCACAGCGGTGTCAGCCCGACCAAGTTTGCCTTCGTCATGTTCATCATGTTTCTCCAAAACTGAAACGAGTTGCGGGGCAGAGGTTCTCAGAGCGTTCCGGGATCAGCCACGTGATGAACCGCCTTTTGCGGCAAGCCGGTCAAAAAATCTAGCTTGCCGAAGAATGGTCCGAACAATTTACGAAGTCAATACGATGTGGCCGGCGCCGACCCCCTATGTCGTGAAGTGCGACAGCAGACCGTTTGCAAGATTACGAACACGGCTGCGCGGCACATGGCGCCCGGGTAGGCGGCCCCGGATTCGCAAAGTTGCATCTGATCAGCGACTGTTCGAGGACGGCAGGGATGACCTTCAGAAGGCCAGGAAGCTGTCGGCCGTGAACGGCGGCAAACAGTGGGCGCGAGCTGACATTCGACGATCGTGGTCGACCGGCTGCGGTCAGCCAAGAGCGGATGCTCACGCCGGGCAGGTTCGGGGCGACCGCGCAGATCCGCCGTTGATGGATCGACCGGCGCGCCCGATTGCAACTCTGCATCGCAGTCGACCAACTGCGCCTTGCCGATGAAATGACAGCCCTGTGCGAACGTATTGTCGGCAGCGCCGATGCCTCCGGAGTTTCCCTGCCCCGCATTCGAGGGGCCGGGTGCGATGCACGGTGGCCGTTCGCAGCACGGCGTGCTGCACATCGCTATTCTCAGCAAGCTCTCGCTTGACGGGGGAAACCGCCAGCAAGAAGGCTGGCCATCCAAGACGATCAAAGGACGACCATGAGCTTGCTTCATAGAACCGGACAACGCACTACGTTGTCGGCCGCACTGTTGGCCATCACTTGGGGCTTCGGCTCTGCTCAAGCGCAACCATCCCCCGCACCCAGCGAGACCGGCTACACCAGCTCGCAAAACCTGCGCAGCTTCCTGGCTGCCGGCGGCGGCGAGGAAAACCGTCCGACCGTGCTCGGCCGCCTGGAGTGGACCAAGGCCCGTTTCGGCACCATCCCGGCCGATTTCTCGCAGAAGATGATTGCCGAGCTGCAGCGCCAGCGAAGCACCTATCCGCAGCTCGCACCCGGCGCAACGCCGCCGGCGGGCACGCCGCTGTGGACCTCGATCGGGCCGACGCGCGCAAACAAGACGCAAAACGACATCAAGCTCAGCGTTACCGACAGTGGCCGCCTGCGCAACATCCTGCCGCACCCGACCGACGCGAACACGCTGTATGTGCTGTCGTCCAGCGGCGGACTGTGGAAGACCACGAATTTCGAGTCACCGTACCCGGACTGGGTGCCCGTCACCGACAAGGTCGTCACCACCAGTGGCGGCGCCGCAGCGATGGGGCGCGACCCCGACACGCTGTACTACGGCACCGGCGACCCCTTCGATGGCATTCCGCTGATTGGTGGCGCGATGCTGAAGTCGAGCAATGGCGGCGAGAGCTGGTCTCCTTTCGTTTCGCTGCCCGGCGCCTCGATGGTGCTGGACCTCAAGGTCGACACCAGTGGCGCGCAGGACGTGGTGCTGGTGGGCACAGACGCCGGCATCTTCCGCTCGGCTGACGGCGGCGCCATCTACACCAAGGTGTTGACCCCTGCGGGCGGCAGCGGCACGCGGGTGTGGAGCCTGGCGCGCACCAGTGCCGGCTGGCTGGCCAGCGCGGCCGCGGGCGGTTACTACTCCCCGGCCACGCTGTACCGCTCGATCGACAACGGCCTGAGCTGGGCGCCGGTGAGCGCGCCGAACTTGACCACTGGCGCGGGCCGCGTGACCCTGGCCGTCGCCGCAGCGGGCGACCCGGTGGTCTATGCCTTTGCCGGCAAGACCTACAACGACGGCGCGGGCGGCCAAAAAGACCTGTTGCGCTCTGCCGATGGCGGCCTCACCTGGACGGCACTGGGCCTGAACACCAAGGCTCCCACGAATCCGAACGAAGAAAACCCGACCATGGACCTCATGCTTGGGCAGTCGTTCTACAACCAGATGATCACGGTCGACCCGACCGACCCGAACCGCAACACCGTGTTCCTAGGCGGCCAACTGGCCAGCGCCAAGACCACCGACGGCGGCGCCACGTGGACGCTGATCACGAACTGGCTGGCGCAGTTCGGCCTGAGCTACCTGCACGCCGACCACCACACCGCCACGGTGTCCACCGCTGGCGGCAAAAAGCGGGTGCTCTTCGGCACCGACGGCGGCATCTTCGTCAGCTACGACAACGGCGGCAAATTTACCGACCAGAAGAATGTCGGCCTCACCGACCACCTGATCTATTCGATGGCAACTTCAGGCACCGATCCCAAGAGCGTGCTCATCGGCTTGCAGGACAACGGCACGCGCATCCGGTTTGGCAACACAGGTGTGTTTAACCAGAGCTTCGGTGGTGACGGCTTCGGCGTCGGCTGGAGCCAAGCCACCGGTAACAGCGCCTTGGGCAGCTACGTCTACGGCTACATCTACTACGCCGACAAGACGCCGAACATCCAGAAGAAGTGGGCCAACCCGGTGTTCGACGATGCGACCTGCACGTACAACGGCATCTTCGCCTGCGACGCGTACTTCGTGACGCCGATTGCCACGCCGTCTGCCGCGGCCGACCCCGTCGGCAATACCTACTTCACCAACACGGCCAGTGGCATCTACCGCACCGACAACGCCGGCGCAAAGTGGAGCCCGATCTTCAAGGGCACCGATTACACCGGCTACATCCGCGGCACTTGGCACAGCGTGTCGGTCAGTCCGCTGGACCTGAACCACGTGGCCGCGGTGGGCCCGAGCGGCTTCATCCTGATCACCGAAAACGGTGGTCAGAGCTGGACCTACCGCAACACCAAGGTGGCCGGCTACAGGGGCTTTAACAGCAACATCGCGTACGCCAACAACAAGGTGCTGTACGTCGCGTCCGAGAACCCCAACACCGGGGCCGCAGGACAGTCGGTCTACGTCGTCAAGTCGACCGACGGCGGCGTGACTTGGAAGGCTGCCAGCAACGGTTTGCCGATCGCCCCGATCAGCCGGTTGCTGACGGCCCCCAACGATCTGACGGGCAACACCGTCTATGCCGCCACCTACCTCGGTGTCTACCGCACGCTGGACGGCGGTGCGAGCTGGACACAGTATGGTGCCGGCCTGCCGACGGTGCAGATCAGCGACCTGTACATGCCGGCCGACGGCAGCTTCCTGCGCGCTTCCACCTATGGCCGCGGCGTCTGGGACATTGCGGTGAAGTAAGGTCTGCGATGGGCGGCGAAGGCCGCCCACCTCGCCCGTTGATCGCCGTGAGTGCGATCTGTGGACTCAACGTCCGGCATCGCCAGTGTGTGCGTGCGGCTGGGACAAGCTTGGCCTCGGGCAAGGCTTTCGTGCGCAGCCCCATCGCCAGCGAGGCATCGTGCCTGTGTGGGCTGGCCGGCAGCTTCGGGACTGTTAGTTTTGTTTGACGAATGTCGGCTTTGCGTCGGCAGCGCCAGTTCGCAACCTTCAGCAGCAGTCGTTCATCCGTGCGCCTGTGCTGGCCGGGCCGCGCGAGCCGCGAACGACCGCTACCCCTTGGCGAAGATTTCTCGACCTGAATCGCGAACGACCGCTTCCTGAGTGGACCGGCCGCGCGACCTGAAAAGTGCCAAAGGCGACTTGGGGTCGATGGGCGCCAGCCAATCGATGCTCGTGGACGGGAGTGCAAATGGGAAAACCCTGACCCTCCATTCGCTGAGCGGGGATAGTCTCTCGGACGGAACTACGGTCCAGCCACGCCAATTGGAGAAAGTCGATGAAGCACAAACTTGTGACTTGGGTGGCCTCGGCGTCGCTCGCGGTAGTCTTCTCGTCGGTTGTCAACGCAGCGCCGCCGTCCGTCGAGATGACGTGGATGTCGATTGCCAATTGGTACTTCAAGATCGGCGACAAGCGAATCGTCATGGACGGCTACATCTCGCGTCTGCCCGAAAACCTGTTCATGGCGTCGCCGGTCTACGCAAATGATCTGTACGCGTACACCAAGGAGCCGGCAGGCGTAGACATCGCCTCCATCACCAAGGTGCGGGATGCAATGCTGGGCGCCGAC
>JANXVK010000379.1 GCA_025351675.1 Rhizobacter sp. | reverse complement strand
CAATCGCAACGCGGGGTTTTGCCAGCAAAGACTATCGAGTATAGCCCGAGCCGCAGAGCGCCGCAATCGCTGCGCTTCAGCGCCCGCTGCGTGGAACGCCCGACGCGAAGTAGGCCTTGATCGCCTCGGTGACCCGCTCCCGGCTGTGCTGACGCCGCTCGAGCAGCCCGACCACGCGCCCCACGTCGACGCCCGGCAGTTCGACGATGCGCAGCGCCCGATCGCGCGACCACTGCAGGTTCGCCAGCTGCGGCACGATCGACACGCCGAAACCTTGGCGCACCAGCGCGACAATCGCCTCCAGCGAGTTCAGCTCCATCCGCGTCTTGACGGCCGCGCCGCACTGCGCAAGCGCTTCGTCGACGAGGTGGCCCGTCCAAGCTTGGCGGTCGAAGCGCAAAAAGGGGCATTGCGCGAGGATGTCCGGCCCCGCCGTCGGCAGCGCGAAATGAGGCCGGCGCGGGACGATCAGCACCATCGGCTCGGTGTAGAGCGCCGTCCAGACCAAGTTCGACGGCAACCGCATCGGCGGCTGTGTGACGACCGCCGCATCGAGTTCGCCACGGTCGACCTTGGTCGTGAAGTCGGCCGACTGGCCGGCGAAAAGGGTCACTTCCAGATCCGGATACTGGCGCGTCAACGCCCACAAACTGTCGGCGAACGCGCCCATCAGTGCCGAGACCAGCGCGCCCATCACGACCGTGCCGCTGAACTCCTCGCTGCGCTCCTCGGCTGCCAGTGCCTCATAGCGCGCGACCAGTTCCTTGACCGGCGCGACCATGCCGCGCCCGGCCGTGTTCAGCACGCTCGCCCGGCCGCTGCGATCGAACAACACTTTGTGCAGCTCGTCTTCGAGCGCGCGTATCTGCTGGCCGACCGCCGCGGCGGTCAGGCCGATCTCCTTGCCGGCGGCCGAGAAGCTGCCCAAGCGGGCGACAGCCAAAAAACTTTTGAGCGTGCGGATCGACGACATGGTCGCGGACTCTAAAGTTTTTTCATCGCTCGACAGAAGAATTATTCGCTTTTGCTTTCGGCCGTGCATCGTGATGATCTGCGGCTGAACCACAGACGAGGCAACTGCTGACATGTCGACGACGCTCACGGTGAAGGTCTGGCGCGGCACCAAAGAGGGCGCGTTCACGCGCTACGAGGTGCCGCGGCAAAACAGCCAGACCGTGCTCGATGTCGTCACGCACATTCAGCGCTTCATCGAGCCTTCGCTCAGCTACCGCTTCGCCTGCCGCGTCGGCATGTGCGGCTCGTGCGCGATGACGGTCAACGGCAAGGCCTGCTGGACCTGCCGGACGCACGTCGCGAAAGTGGCCGGTGACGATGGCGAGTTGGAAATAGCGCCGCTGTCGAACCTGCCGGTGATCAAGGATCTGGCGACCGACATGAGCGCGTTCTTCGACAAGTGGGCGCGCGCCAAGGGTCAGTTCAAGGGCACGGCAACGCGCGCCGATGACTTCGCGAAGGTCGCGCCCGCCTCAGTCGAGCGCGTCGCCGCGAACGCCGGCATCGAATGCATCGGCTGCGGCGTCTGCTACGCGTCGTGCGACGTGGTGAGCTGGCGCCCTGACTACCTCGGCCCGGCGGCGCTGAATCGCGCCTGGACGCTCGTCAACGACGTGCGCGACGTGCAGCAGACCGAGCGTTTGCGCGCCGTCGCCGGCGACGCCGGTTGCCACGCGTGCCACACGCAGGGCTCGTGCACCGAGCGCTGCCCGAAGCAGCTCGCGCCGACGCTGGCGATCGCCGGGCTGAAGCGCAAGGTCGCGAAGGCCGCCGTGCGAGGCGAGTTGTGAGCGGCGCGGCGGCATCGGCAAGCTCGTCGGCGACCATGCAGGCGGTCGCGCAGGCCAAGCGTTGGTACTGGCAGCGCATCAGCGCGATGGTGCTGGCGCTGTGCGTGTTGGTGCACCTCGGCGTGCTGATCTACGCGGTGCGCGGCGGCCTGAGCGCCGCCGCCATCCTCGGGCGCACGCAAGGCAACTGGGCGTTCGGCGCGTTCTATGCGGTCTTCGTCGTCGCGTGCGCGGTGCATGTGCCGGTCGGTCTGGCGAACATCGTCCGCGAGTGGTGGGGCTGGCGTGACGACGCGGCGCTGTGGGTTTCGCGGGCGTTCGGGGTGCTGCTGCTCGTGATGGGCCTGCGCTCGATCTGGGCGGTGGTCGCGTGATGCGCCGCAACGATCAGCGGGCGCGCGCGCATCCTGCGTACTGGGCGTTCCTGATGCACCGGCTTTCGGGCTTGGGGCTCGCGCTCTTCCTGCCGATCCACTTCTGGGCGCTCGGCCAGGCGCTCCACGGTGCGGCGGCGCTCGACGGCTTTTTGCGTGCCACCGATCGACCGTTGTTCAAGTTCGCCGAATGGGGCCTCGTCGTGCTGCTGGCACTGCACATGACCGGCGGCGTGCGACTGCTGATCATCGAGTTCGGCAGCGCCTCGAACCTGCGCAAGGACTGGATCGCCGGCTCGCTCGGCTTCGCTGCCGTCGTGGGCATGGCCTTCGCGCTCTCGTTGTTCGCCTGATCCCGATACGTGCTGGAGACAAACACCATGAAGAACCATCGCCGCTCGACCCTGATCTGCCTGCTTGGAGCGGGCCTTGCGTGGAGCCTGCCTGCGACCGCGCAGGAGGGGTGGCCGAGCAAGCCTGTGCGACTCGTGGTGCCGTTCGCGCCCGGCGGCTCGACCGACGTGATCGCGCGGATGATGGCGCAGAAGCTCACCGAGCTCTGGGGCCAGACCGTGGTCGTCGACAACCGCGCGGGCGCCGGCGGCAACCTCGGCGCCGACATCGTCGCAAAATCGCCGGCCGATGGCCACACGCTGCTGTTCGGCACCGGCAGCATCACGATCAATCCGCAGCTCTACAAGAAGATGCCGTTCGACACCAAGAAGGACCTGGTACCGGTCACCAATGTGGCGAGCGGCCCGATGCTGGTGGTCGTGCCCGACGATTCGCCGCTCACGAACGTCAAGGAACTGATCGCGGCGGCGAAGGCCAAGCCCGGCACGATCAACTTCGGCTCGGCCGGTGTCGGCAGCCAGGTGCACATGGCGGGCGAGAACTTCGCGAATGCGGCCGGCATCGACATCGTGCACGTGCCGTACAAGGGCGAAGCGCCGGCGTACACCGACCTGATCGCGCACCAGACGCAGATGATGGTCGGCAACTTCGCGGCCGCGTCCGCACTGCTCGGCAAGGGGCGCCTGCGCGCGCTGGCGGTGACCGGCAAGCAGCGCTCGCCGCTGATGCCCGAGTTACCGACGGTCGCCGAAAGCGGCCTGCCGGGCTTCGAGAACACCGGCTGGTTCGGGCTGCTTGCACCGGCCGGCATGCCGCCGGCGATCCTCGCGAAGGTGCATGCCGACAGCGCCAAGGTGCTGGCCGGGACCGACACCAAGGCGCGGCTCTACGTGCAGGGCATGACACCCGTGGGCAACACCCCGGCCGAGTTCGCGAAGGCAATGGACGCCGAATCGGCGTACTGGGCCACCGTCGTGAAGAACCGCAAGATCACCGCGAACTGAGGGTGCCATGAAGATCGATCTGCAGGCGGTGGAAGACGCCGCGAAACAGCTCTACATCCGCGCGCTGAAGGTGCTGCCGCCCGACATCAAGAGCGGCTTCGCCCGGCTCCAGACCACCGAAACAGGCCGCACCGCCAAGCAGGTGCTCGGCACCATGGTGACCAACATCACTGTGGCCGAGCAGACCGACAACCTGCTGTGCCAGGACACCGGCGTGCCGATCTACAACGTGTGGATCGGACGCGATGTGCAGGTCGACGGCCACGCGTTGAAGCAGGCCATTCGCCGCGGCTGCGAGCGCGCGACCCGCGAGTACCCGCTGCGCAGCTCGGTCGTGCATCCGCTCACGCGCAAGAACGAGCACAGCTCGTGCGGCATCGAGGTGCCGGTGATCCACATCGACTTCAGCGACACCCCCGAGCTGCTGCAGATCGAGATGATCCCGAAGGGCAGCGGCTCGGAGAACAACTCGTTCCTGAAGATGGCCATTCCCGCCGAGGGCATCGACGCGATCAAGACCTTCGTGATCGACTGCGTGCTCGCGGCCGGCGGCAAGACCTGCCCGCCAACGATCGTCGGCGTTGGCCTCGGCGGCACCTCCGACCTCGCGGTTGCGCTCGCGAAACGCGCGGCGACACGCGCGCTCGGCACGCAGTGCGCCGACGCCGACGGCGCGGCGCTCGAGGCGCAGCTCTCGGTGGCGGTGAACCAGCTCGGTGTCGGCCCGCAAGGTCTGGGTGGCGACTCGACCGCGTTCGCGGTGCACATCGAACTCGCCGCGACCCACATCACGATGAACCCGATCGCGGTCAACATGCAGTGCCATTCGGCGCGGCGTTCGCGAGCGAGCTTCACGCCGGCCGGCGTGAGCTACGGCTTCTGACGCGAGGCCCGCGATGGCACACCACAACCTCGAAATGCCGGTCACCGAAGCGCAGGTGCGTGCGCTGCACGTCAACGACACGGTGACCTTGCAGACCACGCTCTACGGCATCCGCGATGCGACCCAGATCCACATGTTCGATCGTGGCCGCACGACGCGCTTCGATCTGAACGGCCACGCGGTGATCCACACCGCGCCGAACGTGAAGAAGGTCGAGACCAGCGACGCGTACCCGGCCGGCTACCAGGCGATCTGCATCGGCACGACCACGTCGGACCGCATGGAGCGCTTCACCCGCCCGCTGATGACGCAAAACGGCGTGCGCCTGATCATCGGCAAAGGCGGCTTGCGTGAAGCTTCCGCGGCAGCGTTCAGCGAACTCGGCGGCGCCTACCTCGCGATCGTCGGTGGTACCGCAGCGCTGGAGACGACCTGGATCGAGCAGATCGAGGCGGTCGACCTGGACGACCTGAACCCCGAGTCGCTGTGGAAGTTCCGCATCCGCGACTTCGGGCCGCTGCTGGTCGCGATGGACAGCCACGGCGCCAGCCTCTACGACGTCGTGCGCGACGACGCGCAGTGCAGGCGGGCGCAGGTGCTCGCCAGCCTCGGAGTGAAGGCGGCATGAGCGCGATCAAGCGCATTCGAACCGACATCCTGATCCTCGGCTCCGGCGGCGCAGGCCTGTTCGCCGCGCTGCATGCGCACCAGACCGCGCCCGAACTCTCGATCACCGTCGCGGTAAAAGGCCTGCTCGGCAAGTGCGGCTGCACGCGCATGGTCCAGGGCGGCTACAACGTCGCGCTCGCGGCCGGCGATTCGGTCGAGCGGCATTTCATGGACACGATCGAGGGCAGCAAGTGGCTGTCGGACCAGGATCTCGCGTGGACGCTCGTCACCAAAGCCGTCGAGCGCGTCCACGAGCTCGAGAACGAACTCGGCTGCTTCTTCGACCGCAACCCCGACGGCACCGTGCACCAGAAGGCCTTCGCCGGTCAGACCTTCGACCGCACCGTGCACAAGGGCGACCTGACCGGCATCGAGATCATCAACCGGTTGTCGGAGCAGGTCTGGTCGCGTGGCATCGAACGGCTCGAGGAGCACCGCGCGATCGAGCTCGTCAAAACGGCCGACGGCACGGCGCTCGCCGGCGTGCTGATGATCGACATGCGCGACGGCGGCTTCGTCTTCGTGCAGGCCCGGGCCGTGCTGCTTGCGACCGGCGGCGGCCCGACCATGTACAAGTACCACACGCCCTCCGGCGACAAGACCTGCGACGGTCTGGCGATGGCGCTGCGCGCCGGCCTGCCGCTGCGCGACATGGAGATGGTGCAGTTCCATCCGACCGGCCTGCTCGCCGGCACCGGCACGCGCATGACCGGTACCGTGCTCGAAGAAGGCCTGCGCGGCGCCGGTGGCTACCTGCTGAACGGCGACCGGCAGCGCTTCATGGACCGCTACGACCCACGCCTCGAACGCGCCACGCGCGACATCGTCTCGCGCGCGATCTTCGCGGAGATGCGGGCCGGCCGAACCTCACCGAACGGCGGCGTCTACCTGCAGATGTCGCACTTGGGCGTCGCGAACGTCCGCAAGCAGTTCAAGGGCATGGTCGAGCGTTGCGATGACTGCGGCTTCGACCTCGCCGGCGGGCTCGTCGAGGTGGTGCCGACGGCACACTACATGATGGGCGGCGTGCAGTTTCGCGCCGACTGCCGCACCGCGCTTCATGGCCTGTTCGCCGCCGGCGAAGACACCGGCGGCGTCCATGGCGCGAACCGGCTCGGCGGCAACGGCGTCGCGAACTCGACCGTGTTCGGCGGCATCGCCGGCGACTGCATGGCGGCGTGGGTGCGGGCCGAAGGCAATTGGCACGAGGCCGACGAAGCCGCGATCGCCGCGAGCGTGACGTGGCACGAAGCGCCGTTCCAGAACCCGCGCGGCAGCATCGAACCGATCCGCGAGGCGCTGTTCGAGTGCATGTGGGAAGACGTCGGCATCCTGCGCACTTCCGCAGGCCTGCAGCGCGCGCTCACGAAGCTCGCCGAACTCGATCGCCAGTTGGCGCACACCGGCGTCGCCGACGGCGACCGCGCGTTCAATCTGAGCTGGCATGACTGGCTGAACCTGAAGAGCCTGATCGCCGTGAGCCGCGTGATCGCGACCTCGGCGCTGGCCCGTGAAGACTCGCGCGGCGCGCACTTCCGCGAAGACCATCCACAGACCGGCGACCTGCCGGGTTCGACCTACATCGTCGTGACACAGCGTGGTGACGAACTTGCGATCCGCCGCGAGCCGGTGCGCTTCACCCGCGTGAAGCCGGGCCAGACGATCCTGGTCGAAGAGAGCGCTTGAGCGCCGAGCCGAACAACAATGACAGGAGACAAGACATGCATCATTTCAATCGCACCCTCGCGGGCTGCCTGGCAGGCTGCGCGCTGACCGCGACCGCGCAGACCCATCCGTACCCGGATCAACCCGTCACGCTCGTGATCCCGTTCAGCCCCGGCGGCGATGCCGACGGTGCCGCGCGTGCGCTGGCGATGGTGGCGCAGAAGGCGCTCGGCCAGCCGCTCGTGCCGGTGAACCGGGCCGGCGCCAGCGGCGGCATCGGCTCGATCGCCGTGCGCAACGCCAAGCCCGATGGCTACACGCTGCTGATCGCCCGCGTTGGCCCGCAGGCGGTGCTGCCGGCCCTGCAGTCGACCGCAGGCTACAAGTGGAACGATTTCACCTTCATCGGCCTGCTGGAGCTGAACCCGTATGTCTGCGTCACGCGTGCCGAGTCGCCGATCAAGACGATGAAAGACTTGGTCGACAGCTTGCGCGCGCGTCCCGGCAAGCTGAACTACAGCACCTCGGGTCCGGCGACGATCCTGAACTTCGGTCCGCAACTGCTGTTCGACGTGCTCAAGCTCGGCAAGGACGCGGCGGTGCAGATCGCCTACAAGGGCGGCGGCGAGGCCGCGCTCGCGGTGCTCTCTGGCGACGTCGACTTCAGTTGCGGCAACCTCAGCTCGATGATGGGCAACATCAAGGGCGGCAAGCTGCGTGCGTTCGTCACGACCACGCCGGAGCGCGTGAAAGACCTGCCCGATGTGCCGACGGCGCGCGAATCGGGCTACCCGCAACTCGAGGCGATCGTCGGCTGGAGCGCGCTGTACGGCCCGCCCGGCATGAGCAAGGAGCTGGTCGAGCGCTGGGCTGCGACACTGAACACCGCCGCCAAAGACCCGCAATGGATCACCGCGACCGAGAAGGCCGGCAGCATTCCGCGCGTGCTGAGCCCGGCCGAGACGGAAAAGTTCGCAGCCGAGCAGTACGCGGTGTACGAGCGGCTCGGGCGCCAGTTGCAGATCGAACTGAAGTAGAAAGTGGCACGATGAGTTCAACCCGCAAACACCGGGGCGCCGATGCGCTGATCCGGGCGCTGGAGGCTGCTGGCACGCGCCGCATCTTCACGCTCTCGGGCAACCACATCATGCCGGTTTTCGATGCCGCGTTCGATTCGAAGATCGCGCTGGTTCACACCCGCCACGAGGCCAGCGCCGTGCACATGGCCGACGCGTACGCACGCATCACCGGCGAGGTCGGCATCGCGCTGGTGACCGGCGGGCCGGGTCACGCGAACGCCGTCTCGGCGCTCTACACCGCGCAGATGGCCGAGGCGCCGATCGTGCTGCTCTCGGGCCATGCGCCGAACGACCAGCTCGGGCAGGGCGCATTCCAGGAAATGCGTCAGGCCGAAATGGCCGCGTCGGTGACGAAGGCCGCGTGGACCTGCGCGGGTGCCGATCAGGTGGCGGGCGACGTCGCCAAGGCGATTCGCCTTGCGCGCTCGGGCCGGCCCGGTCCGGTCCACCTGAGCCTGCCGGCCGACGTGCTCGACGACGCGGCCGCGGCTTCGACGCTGACCGCCGACGCGTTCGCGCCTGAGCCGATCCCGCTCGACGAGCGCACCGCGACCGAACTGATGCAATACCTCGCCCAGGCGAAGCGGCCGATGGTATTGGTCGGCCCGTCGTGCATGACGCGGGCGGGCCGCGCGCTGATCGCCGCCCTCGAAGCCGCCAGCGGCGCCCCTGTGATCGGCATGGAAAGCCCGCGCGGCATCGCCGATGCGAGCCTCGGCGCGTTCGCGCAGGTATTGCCGCAGGCCGATTGCATTCTGCTCGTCGGCAAGCGTGTCGACTTCACGCTCAAGTTCGGCAACGCGCCGTTTCCGGTGGAAGCGCATGTGCATCAAGTCGATGCCGAACCGGCCGAGTTCGAGCGTACGAGGCGCGCGCTCGGTGCGCGTCTGCGGTGCACGGCGCGGGCCGATGCCGTGTCGGCGCTGAAGGCACTGGCTGAAGCCGCACGTCGGGCGCCGAAAAGTGGATCGAGCGACTGGCTCGCCGACGTGCGCAGCGCGATCGCCTGGCGCCCGCCGGCATGGGACACGGCGCGCTCCGACATCGCCGACCGACTCCATCCGGTTCAGATGCTGCGCCCGCTGCAGGCGCTGCTCGACAGTCACGCCGACGCAGTGTTGGTCTGCGACGGCGGCGAGATCGGCCAGTGGGCGATGGCCTGCCTTTCGGCGCCGCACCGCGTCAACAACGGCGTCGCAGGCTCGATCGGCTCGGGCCTGCCGTACGCGCTCGGCGCGCGCTGCGCCGTGCCCGAAGCACCGGTCGTTGCCATCATGGGCGACGGCACGATCGGCTTCCACATCGCCGAGTACGACACGGCCGTGCGCTACGCGCTGCCCTTCGTCTCGGTGATCGGCAACGACGCGCGCTGGAACGCCGAATACCAGATTCAGCTGCGCGACTACGGCGCCGATCGGCTGCTCGGATGCGAGTTGCGGCCGCTGCGCTACGACGCGGTCGCGCAGGCCTTCGGCGCGCACGGCGAGCTCGTCACCGAACCGGGCGCCATGCTGGCGGCAGCGCAGCGTGCGACCGCCAGCGGGCTGCCGGCCTGCGTCAACGTGATGATCGAAGGCGTGCCGGCGCCGCAGATCAAGCGCTGAGCTGCCGGGCAGACGCGCGTTGATCGATCTGCCGTTGTCCACGCTGCTGGCCGCGGCGGCGATCGTCACACTCGGCTACGTGGTCTACGGCCTCACCGGTTTCGGCGCGGCGATCGTCGCCATCCCGTTGCTCGCGCTGTTCTTCCCGCTTCGGTTCGCGGTGCCGATGATGCTGGTGTTCGACCTGCTGACCGGGATGCTGCTCGGCCTGAAGAACCGCCGGCAGCTGAGCCGGGAAGAGTTGCTTCGCCTGCTGCCGATCGTGGCTGTCGGCATGCTGGCCGGCGTGACCCTGCTGGTCTGCGTACCCGAACGCTGGCTGCTGACGGGGCTCGGCACTTTCGTCATTGCGTACGCCGCGTGGAGCCTGATGACCCGCGCCGTGCCGACGCCGATCTCTGCGCGCTGGGCGTTCCCTGCCGGCCTGATCGGCGGCGCGTTCACCGCGCTCTACGGCACCGGCGGCCCGATCTACACGATCTACCTCGCGCGCCGCCTGCCTGACAAAG
>JANXVK010000378.1 GCA_025351675.1 Rhizobacter sp. | reverse complement strand
GCCTGCTCGCCAACCGGTTGAGTGCCGACCACAACAAGCTGGTGCTGCTGATCGAGGCCGGCGGCAACGACGACTACCACTGGATCCACATCCCGGTCGGCTATCTGTATTGCATCGGCAACCCGCGCACCGACTGGGTGTTCTCGACCGACGCCGAGCCCGGCCTGAATGGTCGCAGCCTGCGTTACCCGCGCGGCAAGGTGCTCGGCGGCTGCAGCAGCATCAACGGCATGATCTACATGCGCGGCCAGGCGCGCGACTACGACGGCTGGGGCGCGGGTGACGGCTTCGGAGCGAACCCCGGCTGGAGCTGGAACGAGTGCCTGCCGAACTTCATGCAGCACGAAGACTTCTACAAGGGCGCCGACGCCTTCCACGCGTCACCGGGCTTCGACCCGATCGGCCTGCGCGCGGGCGGCGAGTGGCGTGTCGAGAAGCAGCGGCTGCGCTGGGACGTGCTCGACGCGTTCGCCGACGCGGCGCAACAGGCCGGCATCCCGCACAGCGAAGATTTCAACCGCGGTGACAACGAAGGCGTCGGCTACTTCCACGTCAACCAGAAGGCCGGCATCCGCTGGAACGCGACCAAGGCCTTCCTGCGCCCGGCGCAGAGGAAGCGCGGGAACCTGCAGGTCTGGACCGGCGCGCAGATCGGCCGCGTGCTCACTGAAGTGCGCGACGGCGTGTTGACCGCGGTCGGGGTCGAGGCGCTGCCGGTGAATGGCGGCGAGCCGGTGAAGGCGCGCGTCGCGCCCGGGGGCGAGGTGATTCTCGCGACCGGCGCGATCGGCACGCCGCAGATCCTGCAGCTCTCGGGCATCGGTGACCCGGCGCTGCTGAACACGCTCGGCATCCCGGTCGTGAACGCGCTGCCCGGCGTCGGCGCGAACCTGCAAGACCATTTGCAGATCCGCGCGGTCTACAGCGTCAGCGGTGTCAAGACGCTGAACACGATGGCGAACTCGTGGTGGGGCAAGGCGTTGATCGGCATGGAGTACGCGTTCAAGCGCAGCGGGCCGATGAGCATGGCGCCGTCGCAACTCGGCGCGTTCACGCGCAGCGATGCGTCACAGGAGCATGCGAACCTCGAATACCACGTGCAGCCGCTCTCGCTCGACGCGTTCGGCGACCCGCTGCACGACTACAACGCGTTCACCGCGAGCGTGTGCAACCTGAACCCGTCGAGCCGCGGCGCGGTGCAGGTCAAGTCGCCGAGACCGCAAGACGCGCCGAGCATCGCGCCGCGCTACCTGAGCACCGACGAAGATCGCCTGATCGCCGCGAACAGCCTGCGCCTCACGCGCCGCATCGTCGCGCAGCCCGCACTCGCGAAGTACCGGCCGAAGGAGGTCAAACCCGGCGTGCAGTTCGAGACCGATGCCGAACTCTGGAAGCTCGCCGGCGACATCGGCACTACCATCTTCCACCCGGTCGGCACCGCCAAGATGGGGCCGGCCGCCGACCCGATGGCCGTCGTCGACGCGCGCCTGCGCGTGCATGGCGTGAAAGGTCTGCGCGTGGTCGACGCGAGCGTGATGCCGACCATCACCAGCGGCAACACCAACTCGCCGACGCTGATGATCGCCGAGCGCGCGGCTGGCTGGATCCTGGCGGGCGAATGAGCGCGGAGCTGTTCCTCAACAGTGGCGTCAATTTCGTCGTGGGATTGGCGCTGCTGCTCGTCTGGAACAACGAGCGCGGCCAGAACTTCGTGCACTGGATGGGCCTGTCATTCCTCGTGCAGGCGATCAGCCCGCCGGCGTTCTTGGTGTGGCAGACCGGTTCTCCGGCGTGGAACACGATCGGGTTCTTCACGCTGATCACCGCGGCGTCGACCAGCTTGACGCTGTGGATGGTCGGCGCCGCCGACCTCGCCGGCCACCCGTTGAGCAATGGCCGCATCGCGATGGGCGTGGCCGGATTGATCGTCACCGGCGGCATCGCGCTGTGGTACGAACCGCGCCTCGCGCAGGCCTTCGGCGCGACGCTGACGACGCTCGCCGCGATCGTCGCGCTGAGCTGGCTGCACCGCCTCGGCCGCTACGAGCGCATCACCGGCATCGCGATGGTGCTGCTCGGGCTGAACCAGTTCATCTGGGTCGCCTGCGGCAACGCCGGGCTGCCATTGCAGGCGGGCCTCGCGACGGTCCTGCGTGTCGTGCTCGGCCTCGCGCTGCTGCACGCTGCCGTGAGCCGCAGCCGCGGCGAGACCGGCCATCTGCGCGACCAGTTCTCGCACCTGATCGAGCGCTCGCACCAAGGCTTGGCGGTGATGCAGGGCGAGACGATGAAGTACGCCAACCCGGCGCTGTTGCGCATCTACGGGTTGCCGGCCGACGGCGGCCCGAAGATCGCCACCGGCAAGCAGTGGCGCAACAGCACGATGCCCGAAGCCGAGCGTGTCGTCGCGCGCGAGCGGCATCGCCGCATCGTCGTCGGCGAGATCGCGCAAGACCATTGGGAGGGCGAGCGCCGTTCGTTCGACGGCCGAACACTGCACCTGCGCTTCAGCGCCTGGAAGGTCGACTGGGACGGCCAGCCCGCCGAGCAGATCGTCGTCACCGACGACACCGCGCGGGTCGACGCGATGCAAACGCTGCTGCACCAGGCCACGCACGACGAGCTCACCGGCCTGCCGAACCGCAGTGCGCTGCAGCAGCGCCTGCGCGACCTGTGCGCCGCCGGGCAGCCGTTCGCGTTGCTGCTGCTCGATGTCGACCGCTTCAAGCTCTTCAACGAGGCGCACGGCCCTTCGGTCGGCGACGAGGTGTTGCGCGCGCTCGCCGCCGGCCTGGCCGCGCAACTCGGTCAGCAGGCCGAGGTGATGCGCCTCGGCGAAGACGAGTTTGCGTTGCTGGCGCCCGCCGGGAACGCCGCCAACGCGGCCGAGCGCGCCGCGCGCGAGCTCGTGCAAGGTGTGCGCCAGTTGCTGACGCAATCGTTCAAATTGCCGGAGCGTCGCTTCTTTCTCGACGTGTCGATCGGCATCGCACTGCACCCGGCCACCGCCGCGAGCCCCGACGCGCTGCTGCGCTCGGCCAACGCCGCGATGCACGAGGCCAAGCGCACGCCCGGCATCTCGGTGCAGTTCGCCGAAGAGCGCTTCGAGCGTGGCTCGGGCGCGCTGCTCGATGCCGAGCAGGCGCTGCGCGCCGGCATGAACAGCGATGAGTTCGCGCTCGTCTACCAGCCCAAGGTCGATGCGCGCAGCCACGCGCTGGTCGGCTTCGAGGCGCTGGCGCGCTGGAACCGCCCGGGCATCGGCCGGGTCGAGCCGAACGAGTTCATTCCCGCGGCCGAACGCACCGGCCTGATCGGCCCGCTCGGCAACCTGATCCTGACGCTCGCCTGCCAGCAGATCGCCGAATGGCGCGAGACCTTCGGCAACATCGTGCCGGTGGCTGTGAACGTGTCGCCGCTGCAATTGCTCGACCCCGGTTTTCCGGACTTGGTCGTGCGCACGCTGCGCCACTTCAACATCCCGCCCGCGCTGCTGACCCTGGAGATCACCGAGAGCGCTGCCGTCACGCACATGGAGCAGGCACGCGAGCGGATCGGCCAGATGCGCGCGCAAGGCATCGAGGTCGCGTTGGACGATTTCGGCACCGGTTTCTCGTCGCTGAACATGCTGCGCAGCCTGCCGCTGTCGACCGTCAAGATCGACCGCACCTTGATCGACCCGATGCCCGCGCCCGATGCCACCGCGGTCGTCAAGGCGATCTGCGACCTGGCGGCGGCGCTCGATCTGGAGGTGATCGCCGAGGGCGTCGAAACCCCCGAGCACGCGAGTTCGGCGCTCGCGGCGGGCTGCCAGGTGCTGCAGGGTTTTCTGTACGCGCACCCGCTGGAGGCGAAAGACGCGGCGGGGTGGTTGCGCGCGCGCTCGGCGCCCGATCGCTGAGCGAGCGTCGGCCGGCGCCGCCAAGCACCGACAATCGCGACGAACGCGGAGAGCAGTGCAATGCCGGAGATCGTCTTCAAGGGCAAGGAAGACGTCTACAACCACCACCTGACGGCGCCTTGCAGGCCGTTGGTGCACACGCCGACAAGGGCATCGGCGCGGCCGATCTGACCGGCAACCTGGTGATCCACGGCGACAACCTGCATGCGCTCAAAATCCTGCTGCCGCGCTACGCCGTCGACTGGGTCTTCATCGACCCGCCGTACAACACTGGCAACGAAGGCTGGTGCTACAGCGACGGCGTGAATTCGCCGATCATGAAAGAGTAGCCGGTTGACTTGGCCAAGCTGCTTTCGGGCGAGCGCCTGCCCGCGTTCCACAAGGCGTGGCAAGGCGCGATGAACCAGCCTACTTCGGATAACTGGCTGTCGCCTCGTCGTCTATTGCCTGCTGCACCGCCCGATAGAACGCCTCGCGCGCATCGCCGGTCGCACGGTCGCTCGCGCCCGCGGCCCAGTTGGCGTTCGAGACGATCACGAGCTGGCGCACCGGGTCGATGAAGATGCCCTGGCCGAAGATACCGCGCGCGGCGTAGCTGCCGTCGGAGTACGTCCACCACTGGTAACCGTAGCCGCGCCCGGGGCGGCCGATGCCGGTGCGCTCGGTCGTGGCCTCGGCGAGCCAGCCGTCGGGCACGATGCTCCGGCCGTCGACGCGCGCCCCGCCCATCACGAAGAGCCCGAGACGGGCGTAGTCGCGCGGCGCGGCCTGAATGCAGCAGCCGCTGATCTCGTTGCCGCTGCGGCTGAGCAGCCAGGTGGCTTGCTGTTCCATGCCGGCAGGCAGCCAGATCTTCTCCGACAGGTAAGTGGCCAGCGGCTTGTTGAGGGCGCGCACCAGCAGCACGCCGACGAGGTTGGTCTCGCCGGTGCTGTAGTGCCAGCGCGTGCCTGCGGGCGCCTCGCGCGGCAGGCGCCGCATGTAGCTCACCAGCGAATCCACGCCGGCCTCGGGCTTGTGGTTGTTGAAGCGCGCCACGTCGGAGTTCGGGTCGGCGTAGTCCTCGTTCCAGCGCACGCCCGAGGTCATCGTCAGCAATTGGCGGATGCTCACGTCGTCGTAGGCCGCGCCTTTCATCTCGGGGAGGTAGGCGCTGACCTTGTCGTCCATGCTGCGGATGAGGCCGTCGCGCAGGGCCGCGCCCACCAGCGTCGAGGTGACCGACTTGGCCACCGAGAAGTTGGTCCAGCGCCCGCCGGCGTCGAAGTCCAGGCCGTAGCGTTCGAGCCGCAACTTGCCGTCGTGCAGGGCCAGCAAGGCCGCGCTGCGCTGCACGGCCATGTAGGCATCGACATCGATCGCGAGCTTCAACGGCGGCCCCGGCGGCAGCGGCATCGGCGTGCCGCCCGCCGGCACGACGTGAGACTGGGCCAGCACCGGCAGCCGGTCGAGCGCACGGAACGCCGCGTCGCGCTGCGACTGGCTCCAGAACAGCAGGTCGCGATGGGTCGGCAGCGTGGCCAGCAGCGCGCGCGTTTCTTTGTCGAGGCTGAACCAGCCGGCCGCCCCGGCCACCGCCAGAACCGCCACCAGCCCGAGCGCGATCTTCTTCAGCTTCATCGCAGCAATCCCGATCGGCAGTGACGACAGCGCGGATTGGACACGATCCGTGCTGAAAAGCGCAGCGGGATTTCTCGAGCGGCGGCTGCGCGCGCCGTATCGACCGGCGTCGGGGCGCGTGGTGGGACGCCGCCTACACCGCATCGGCGGCTCGGCTGATTCGACCAAAGCGGGCCGCGGCGCAATCTCACGCCAGCCGAAGCGGCAGGCAGCGAGCCGTCCGCCGGTCCACTCAAAAGGAGAAACGCCGTGCTTTACACCATCGTCGTCGTGTTGTTGGTTCTGTGGGTGCTGGGTCTGGTCACATCGTTTACTGCGGGCGGTCTGCTGCACATCCTGCTGGTCGCTGCGGTGGTCGTGCTGATCTATCAACTCGTGACCGGCCGCCGCGGGGTCTAGATTGGGGAACCGCGCTGCGCCGATCTGGTCAGACCGGGTTGCGATCCGCGTGGTTCGCCCAAGGAGATTTTCGATGAGCATCACCCTCAAGGCGGTCAGCAAGGCCGCCTCTACCTCCCTCGCGATCGCCTGCGCCTCGCTGGCGTTCGCTCCCGGCGCGCAGGCGCAAAGCCATGCCGGCCGTGGCGGCGGCGGCTATTTTGCCCATGGCGGCGGGCCGGGCTGGCACGGCGGTGGTGCACATTACGTGCCACGTTACGGCGGCGGCTATCGCCGCGGTGGCAACGGCTGGGTCTGGGGCGGCGTAGGTCTGGGTCTCGGCTTGGGTCTCGCCAGCTACTACAACAGCTACCCGTACTACTACAACGACCCGGGCTACGTGGTCGTCAATCCGCCGGTCGTGTACGACGCGCCGCGAACCGTCTACAGCCAGCCGGTGCCAGCGCGCGGCTATTCGTCGGTGGCGCAGCCGGTGATCTACCCGCGCAACGGCCAGAATGCCGCGAAGATGGATACCGACGCCAACGCCTGCAGCCAGTGGGCCGGCCAGCAACCGAACGCCACCAGCGATGGCAGCGTGTTCCAGCGCGCCACCCAAGCCTGCATGGACGCGCGCGGCTACACCGTGCGCTGAAGAGCCTGACCGCACCCCAATTCGGCCAGCGCTTGCGCTGGCCGAATTGGGGTGCGCAGCGGCGGCTGGTGTTCGTTTCGTTTGATGCCAAACGGCGACGCAATTCTTTGCAGGTCGCTCGGTCGACGCCGCCGACGCGGCGGGCGTTGTGATCACAAGCCCGGCACATGCCGGGTCCGCTCAAGGTGGTCGGAGCCACATCGAATCCGATTGAAACCGGACGCTTCACATGACCACCACCAAATCGCTCTTCGCCGCCGCCCTGCTCTCGGTGTTTGCTGCCGCGTCGTTCGCGCAGGGTTCCACGCCGCCGGCAGGCTCGCAGGAACACGGTGCGCGCCATCATCAGGTGCAGAAGCATCACAAGCACCACGGCCACAAGCACCGTCGTCACCACAGGTATCACATGCACAGGGGCCACGGCCCGCGCTGATCGTTTTCAGCGGGGTGCGCGCCGGCCATCTGCGGGCGGCCGCGCTGCCCCGCGCCCAGCCCGCTGCGACCGCATCAGGCAAGAACGACTCGCGCCGCCCGATGTCAACGGTTCGCGAACCCGTCGGTCGCGCGAATCAAGCGGTCGAGGATGCCCGGCTCCTTGAACGCATGCCCCGCATCGGCGATCAGGTGGAACTCGGCCTGCGGCCAGGCGCGATGCAGGTCCCAGGCCGTCTTCACGGGCGTGCAGGCGTCGTAGCGGCCCTGCACGATCACGCTGGGGATGTCGGCGAGCTTGGGTGCATCGCGCAGCAGCTGCCCTTCGTCCATGAAGCCGTGGTTGACGAAGTAGTGGTTCTCGATGCGCGCGAACGCCAGCGCGAAGCGCGCGTTGCTGTGCGCGCGGTCGAAGGTCGGATCGGGCAGCAGTGTGATCGTGCGGCCCTCCCACTGGCTCCAGGCGACGGCGGCGCGCAGCCTGGCGGCTTCGTCGGTTCCGGTCAGCAGGCGGTGGTAGGCGACCATCAGGTCGTGGCGCTCGGCCGGCGCAATCGGCGCGACGAAGTGTTCCCACTCGTCGGGAAACAACCAGGAGGCGCCCTCCTGATAGAACCAGCGCAGCTCCTCGCGCCGCAGCGTGAAGATGCCGCGCAGGATCAGCTCGCTGACGCGCTCGGCGTGCGTCTGCGCATACGCGAGCGCGAGCGTGCTGCCCCAGGAGCCGCCGAGCACGAGCCAGCGGTCGACGCCGGCGAGCACGCGCAGGCGCTCGATGTCTGCGACGAGGTGCCAAGTCGTGTTGGCCTCGAGCGAGGCATGCGGCGTCGAGCGGCCGCAGCCGCGCTGGTCGAACAACGTGACGCAGTACTTGGCGGGGTCGAACAGGCGGCGCTGATCGGGGCTGCAACCGCTGCCGGGACCACCGTGCAGGAAGACGGCGGGCTTGGCCTTGGGGTTGCCGCAGCGTTCCCAGTAGATCTGGTGGCCGTCGCCGACATCGAGCATGCCGTGCTCGAAGGGTTCGATGGAAGGATAGAACCGGGCGAGGGTCATGGGGTCCCTGAAGGTCATTGACCGACGAGGATATCTCCCTCGCCGTGGCCTGTGGCGAGCCACGCGTCGTTGAGCGCCATCGCACCGGTGGCCGCACTGCCGCTCGACCGAGCCGCCTGTGGGCGCCGGCCGACACGTGATCGCGCTGGTGTCCGGGTTCAGCGCTGCGTGCGATCGTGGACTATGTTTGAACACCGACACCGGAGCAACCCACCATGGCCAATCGCACCCCGCACAAGCCGCACCGCACGCAGGCCGAACAGGCCGAGGACGATCCCGAGCCCGGCATGCTGCCGGTCGAGCCCGACCAGGGGCCGGTGCCACCGGCGATCCCCGCCGATCCCGAGCACGATCGCCTCGTCGATCCGGAGGCCTGATTCGCGGCGGCATCGGGTGGCTGGCAGCTCACCAGTGCCGCCACGCGCCCGATGCGAGCCCGATGCGCAAGCCCTCGCGCTCTTGGCGCTGCACTTCACGACGCGCCATCGCGCGGTCGAGCACGTGGTCGGGCGCGCCGATGTCGGCGAGCGTGTGCGGGTCAAGCTCGGCGAAGCACCGCGTCAATCCTGTCGCGAGCTACAACGATGCCGGGCTGAAGCTGCAGGCGGTCGAGCAAGACCTCGGCCTCGCACTCGCGCGCGAGTTGCTGGTGGCCGATGCGCTGCGCGCTGGGCGGCTGCTGCGGCTCTCGCCGGTCGCGCTGACCAAGGACATGGCCTGCGCGCTGTGGTTCGCATGCCCCGAAGGCCTGCGCTCAATGCCGCGCTGAGCCCGCCGCGCCGGTCAGCGCCGCAGCCCGCCCGAGCAGCAACTCTCGCTCGCGCGCATTGCGCGTCATCGCCGCCGCGCGCTCGAACTCGGCGCGCGCTTCGGCGTCGCGACCGAGCTTGGTCAGCAGGTCGGCGCGCACGCTCGGCAGCCAGTGGTAGTTCGCCAGCCGCGGCTCGGCGACCAGCGCATCGACCATCTCCAGCCCGGCCGCCGGTCCGAACGCCATGCCGACCGCGACCGCGCGATTGAGTTCGACGACCGGCGATGGTGCGACCTGCACGAGCGCGTCGTACAGCGCAACGATCTGCGCCCAGTCGGTCGCGTCGGCGGTGCGCGCGCGCGCATGGCAGGCGGCGAGCGCGCCCTGCAGCGCATACGGCCCGCGCGCGCCACCGAGCGCCTCGGCGCGCGCGAGCGCGGCCAGGCCGCGGCGGATCAGCAGCGGGTCCCAGCGCCCGCGGTCCTGGTCGAGCAGCAGCACCGGCCGGCCCTGCGCGTCGGTGCGCGCAGGCGTGCGCGAGGCCTGGATCTCCATCAGCGCCACGAGCCCGTGCACCTCGGCCGCAATCGGCAAATGCGCGGGCACGAGTTCGGCGACGATGCGGCCCAGTCGCTGCGCCTCGGCGCACAGCGCAGGCCGCATCCAGTCGTCGCCGGCGGTGGCCGAATAGCCTTCGTTGAAGACGAGGTAGAGCACTTCGAGCACCGAGGCGAGGCGCTCCGGCAGCGCCGCCGCGCGCGGCACCTCGAACGGCACCTTGGCCTCGGTCAACGTGCGCTTGGCGCGCACGATGCGCTGCGCGATCGTCGGCTCGGGCACCAGGTACGCACGCGCGATCTCGTCGGCGGTCAGGCCGCCGAGCAGGCGCAAGGTGAGCGCGACGCGCGCGTCGGTCGAGAGCACCGGGTGGCAGGCGGTGAAGACGAGCCTCAGCAGGTCGTCGCCGATGTCGTCCTGCCGCGCGGCGTCGAGCGCGTCGACGAAATCGGGCGTGATGTGGGCCTGCATCGCGTCGAGGTCGGCGCCGAGTTCTTCGTGCTTGCGCGCGTGCAGCGCGTCGGCGCGCAGGCGGTCGAGCGCCCGGTGCTTCGCGGTCGTCATCAGCCAGGCGCCGGGGTTGTCGGGCAGGCCGTCGACGGGCCAGTGTTCGAGCGCAGCGACGAGCGCGTCCTGTGCCAACTCCTCGGCCACGCCCACGTCACGCACCAGCCGTGCGACGTGGGCGATGACCTTGGCCGATTCGATCCGCCAGACGGCCTCCACCGAACGTCGGATCGCACGGTGCGTGGCGTCGGGTGTCGTCACTGCGGTGGCATGGCCGACATGTCCATGTACGCGAGCTCCCAGATGTGGCCGTCGAGGTCTTCGAAGCCGTGCGCGTACATGAAGCCGTGGTCTTGCGGCTGGCGATGCGCGGTGCCGCCGGCCTTGACCGCGTTCGCGACCACCGCGTCGACCTCGGCGCGGCTGTCACATGACAGGCAGGTCAACACTTCGGTGGTCCGGCGCGGATCGGCGATCTCCTTGTCGATGAAGGTCTTGAAGAACTCGCGGGTCAGCAGCATCGCGCAGATGTTTTCGCCGATCACGAGGCAGGCGCCCTGCTCGTTCGTGAACTGCGGGTTGAACGACAGACCCAGCGCCTCGAAGAAGACCTTGGATCGAGGCAGGTCGCTGACGGCGAGGTTGACGAAGATCTGCTTGTGCACGGTGTGTCCTTGAAGGCTGGCGGGCCACTTGCTGACGTGATCGATCTCGCGCAGGCGCGAGATCGATTCGGTCTGCGCAAAGTCGTCGATTTCGTACAGCGGCCGCAACTCGATCGTCGCCTCGACGCCCGCGCCCATCGGCGCCGGGAAGCGCCGCGCCCACTCCATCGCCTCCTCAATCGAGCGCACCTGGATCACGGTGTAGCCGGCTATCAGCTCCTTGGTCTCGGCAAAGGGGCCGTCGACGACAGTGCGCTTGCCGTCGGTGCCGCAGTGGATGCGCCAGCCCTGCGAACTCGGCTTCAGGCCGCTGCCGTCGAGCAGCACGCCGGCCTTCTGCAGCGCTTCGTGGTAGCCGGTCATCTCGGCCATCAGCGTATCGTCTTCCGGGAAGATGCCGGCCTCGCTGTCGGCGCTGGCCTTGACGATGATCATGAATCGCATGGTGACTCTCCGCGGGTGACGGGGCTGTGATACCAACACGACGCGCCAGCCGCGGCCGGATCGACACGCGCCGCCGGAACGTTACAACCCGCGCCGCATTACGCCCAGCACGGCCCAACTTCGCGGACCTCGACCGTGCACCACGCCGCAGCCGGGCATTCGGTGGCGATCGCGACGGCTTCTTCGCGCGTCTTGCAGTTGAGCAGGAAGAAGCCGCCGATCATCTCTTTCGCTTCGGTGAACGGCCCGTCGACCAGGCTCTGGCGGCCGCCGCGCACCTGAACGCGCGCGGCCTTCGCATCGGTCGCGAGCGACTCGACCGCCTGCAGCACGCCGCGGCGCCGCAGCTCCTCGGCAAAGCCCAGCATCTGTGCATAGACCTGCTCGCCCGCCTCCAGCCCGCGCTCGGCGCGCTGGCCGCGCGGCTCCAGGATCAACAGCATGTACGACATGGCTCGCTCCGTTGGTGGGGCGCTCATTCTGCCTGCCGGCGACCGGGTGCGGCCGCAGTCAGCGGGTTGCGGCCCACCGGGGCGTTAGGGGTTCGCGCCGGGCGCGCATCTGCGCACAATCGTGTGGCATGCGCGCGATCTTCATCAGTTATCGCCGGGACGACACCGAAGGCCACGCGGGCCGCCTGTTCGAGGATCTGCGTGATCGCTTCGGCAAGCACGCGGTCTTTATGGATGTGGCCGGCATCGAGCCGGGCCGCGACTTTCGCCGCGTCATCGAGCAGCAAGTCGCGTCGTGCGGCGTGTTGCTCGCGCTGATCGGCAAGAACTGGCTCACCGCCGCCGACGCGAACGGCAAGCGCCGTCTCGACGATGCTGCCGACTTCGTGCGGCTCGAAACCGCGAGCGCGCTGAAGCGCGACATCCCGGTGATTCCGGTGCTCGTGCATGACGCGGCAATGCCGCGTGCCGAGCAGCTGCCCGACGACCTGAAGGATCTCGCGTTCCGCAACGGTGTCGAACTGACGCATGCGCGCTGGAGCTCCGACGTGCAGCTGCTGATCGACGCGTTGCTGCCGCAGGTGGACGCGGCGCCGCCGGTGCCCGCGCCCGCGCGGCCGCCCGACCGTCACCTGCCGTGGATGAGCGCAGCGCTGACGGTGTTCGTGCTGGGCGGGGTCGGCTACGTCGCTTGGGACCGGCTCGCGCCGTCGCCGGCACCACCGCCGCCCGGCGATGCGGCGCTCGCACCGGGGCGGTTCATTGCCGTGGCGCCTGCCGCGTCGGCACCCTCGCCGGCGGCAGCATCCGCGCCTGCGCCGGTCGCAGTGGCGCCGTTGCCGGCACCGGCACCGGCGCCCGCGCAGGAATCCGCACCTGCCCGGGTGATCGACAAGGCCTTGATCGCGAAGCCGCCACCAGCGCCGAAGCCGGTGGTGAAGGCGGCGGCGCCGACGGCGACAACGGCGACGCCAGCAGCGCGGCCTTCGTCTGCGTCTGTGCCAACGGCGTCACCCGCACCCCTGCCCGTGCCCTCCACCCAGCCGGCGCCCGCGCCCGCGCCGGCTCCCTTGATCGCGCCGACGCCGGTGCCATCGGCCGAGGCGCTCGCGTCGCGTGACCCGGGCTCCGACCTGTTCGGCAGCGCCGCCACTGCCTCGATGGTCACGCGCCGGATCGTGATCAAGCCCGAGACGGGCTACGTCAACGTCACCGGCGGCGAAGTGATCCGCTTCGACGTCGGCGGCAAAAGCTTCGTCTGGAACTTCAACGGCACGCGCAGCAGCTTCGACCTCGGGCTGATCGCGCCGGCCGGGCTGCTCGGCCGCAAGGTCACGGCCTACGTCGCGCCGAACCCGATGTACCCGAAGGGCAGCTGACGGCCGTTCAGCGCTCGCCCGTCATTCGTACGGCCGCGGCGCCCACCACGGGAAGAACGCCGGCATATCGGCCGAGACCTTGCCCGTGAATTGCGCCGGTCGCTTTTCCAGGAAGGCCATCACGCCCTCCTTCGCGTCGGCCGACGCGCCGCGCGAATAGATCGCGCGGCTGTCGATCTTGTGCGCTTCCATCGGATGATCGGTGCCGAGCATGCGCCACATCATCTGGCGCGTGAGGGCCACCGAGACCGGCGCCGCGTGGTCGACGATCTCGCGCGCCAGCGCACGCGCCGCTGGCAACAAATCGTCGGGCGCGTGCACGGCGCTGACGAGCCCGCCGGCGAGCGCCTCGCTGGCGGGGAAGATGCGGCCCGAGTACGTCCACTCCAAGGCACGGCTGATGCCGACCAGCCGCGGTAGGAACCAGCTCGAACACGCCTCGGGCGTGATGCCGCGGCGCGCGAACACGAAGCCGATGCGCGCGGTGTCGGCGGCGAGGCGGATGTCCATCGGCAGCAGCATCGTCGCGCCGATGCCGACCGCCGGGCCGTTGATCGCGGCGATCACCGGCTTCAGGCATTCGTAGATGCGCAAGGTGACACGGCCGCCGCCGTCGCGCACGGATTCATGGCTCCACTCGGGGTTGCCGTGCGGATCGACCGGCGTGCCGGCCTTCTCGGGCTTGTCATCGCGCTTCGCGTAGTCGAAGGTCTTGGCGCCTTGCGACAAATCGGCGCCAGCGCAGAACGCGCGGCCCGCGCCGGTGACGATGATCGCGCGCACCTCGTCGTCGGCATCGGCGGCGTCGAAGGCGGCCAGCAACTCGTTCATCATCGGGCCGTTGAACGCGTTGAGCTTGTCGGGGCGATTCAGCGTGAGCGTCAGGATGTTGTCTTCGACGTCGTAGCGCAGGGTCTCGAAATTCATCATCGTGCCTCCGTGGGTGCGCGCCTGCGGGGTCGGCGCGCTGACCATCATCGTGCACGGTTTCGCCCGCGCCGGGTGTCACCAGGATGATCAGGCACCGGCTTCGCGCAGGCGACGCACGAACGAATCGACCTCGGGCGCGCCCGTGAGTTGCCGAAGCTCGCCGTCGAGCGCGCGCCGCACCAGGCGCGCGAGCGTCGCCGGCTGTGGCGTGATCGGGCCGAAGAACAGCGTGCAATCGCCGCGCGCGATCAACACGGTCGGAAAGTTCTCGACGTCTACGTCGTCGAGCAGCGCCGCGTCGTCCTCGATGTCGAACCAGCTGAACCCGGCGCGTGCGCCGAACTCCGCTGCGGCGGCGTCGAAGGTGGCGCGGTAGTCGCGGCACACGCCGCACCAGCCGGCACACAGGCAAACCACCTGCAATCGTTCGCCGTGCATCATCGGATCGTCAGCCTTCGCTGCAGTGTGCCGCGAGCCGCCGCCGCCAGCGTGCGGCTCGGCCGAAGCGGCGTGACGCGCATCAAGGCGGCTTCGGGCTCGGTGCCGTGCCCGTCGTGCCCATCATCGCCGCCCGGTTCGTCTCGATCTGCCGCAGCAGCGCCTGAAAACTCCGCGATTCGCGCAGCAGGCGCCCGCCGACCGCGCGCAGCCTGTCGACCGCCTCGGGCGGCAGCGTGAAGCTGGTCGGCAGGTCCATGAAGTAGCGCCGTTCGGCGGGGTCGGCGATCGCTTCGAAGCTGACGTCGATCGCATCGAAGCTGAGCGCAGGCACGGCCGCTTCGGCCTGCGCCTTGGTCATGCCGGCGATGCGCTTCTCTGCGATTTCGAGCCGGCGCTGGTTGGCCCAGCGCTGCGCGATGTCTTTCAGCAGCTCGACCGAGTCCGACGAGAAGTGATCGATCGGCAGGCTCGACGACTGCAGCAGCTGCCAGACGAATCCCGGCGGCGTGCTGCTGCGGTCCCAGTCGGTGCTGGGGTCGGAGCGCGAGTTGACGACGATCACGACGATGTGGCGCAGCGCGTCGAAACCGAGCTGTTTGCGGAAATTCTTGCTCGCTTCGAGCTCCTCGAAGGCTTCGAGTGCGCCGCGCAGGCCGAGGTTGTCGGAGATGCCGCCGTCCACGACGTGGATGTAGGGGCGTCGCGCGCTGTCCGCGAGATCCTCGATTTCGCGGTAGCGAAGCAGCGCGCGACCCGCCGGGCGGGTGGGCGACTCGGACGTCACCACGTCCTGCACCCAGCCCGGCATGACCGCGCCGCAGCGGCCGCCGTAGTTGAACCAGGTTACGGGCGAGAGCACCACCGGCACCGCCGACGAGGTGGCCGCGGCGCGTGCGAGCCGCACCGGGCTGAGGTCGGAGCACATCAGGTCGAACTGTTCCTGCGAGAACTCGAAGCGGGAGCCGGTCGACAGGTCGGTGCCGGTCACCAGCGCGGCCGGTGCGCCAGGCCTCTTCAGCAGGTCGCCGAAGGTCGCGCCGCCGAACAAAATCTCGTCGTAGTAGTCGGCGGCGAGTTCGGAGCGGCCGTAGCGGGCGGTGCCCAGCGCGCCCCAGTTGCGCGGGCTCAGGGCGCGCGCGATCAGCTCGCCCTGCACATCGCGCTTCAGGAAGCGCGGCTCGAATTCGGTGAACAGGCGCTCGCCGTACAACGCGTAGGCCAGCGCCGTGAAACTGCCGCCCGAGACGCCGGTGATCAGGTCGACCTCGTCGAGAAACGTACGGTCGGGCTCGGGCTGGCCGCCGACCGTGATCGGGGTGCGGCGCAGTTCTTCGAGCACGCCGTAAGACAACGCCGCGGCCCGCGTGCCGCCGCCCGAGAACGCCAGCAGCACCATCGCCTCCGGATGATTGCGGCGCTGCTCGCGCTTGATCAGCTGAGCCATTCGGTAGCCCGACGCGAGGTCGACCCGGTCGATCGGCGGGTTGATGGGTGTGACAGCGGTGCAGCCGGCGAAGGCGAGCAGGGCCGCCGCGATCGGCAACGCGAACGTGCGCGGGATCATGTCGATGCCTCTTTCTTCGGTGCCATGAACGGCAACAGCGCCAGCACGACCATGCCGACCGCTGCGTCGATCGCGAGCGTGATCGGGTAGCCCCAGCGCGTGATCGCCCAGCCCTGCCACCACGCGGTATAGCTGATGACCAGGTTCGCCATCGCCATGTAGGCGGTGAACTGCGTGGCGGCGACGGCCTTGGTCGTCACGTCCATGAAGAGCGCGCTGCGCACGCCGTAGTAGAGCCCCTGGAACACGCCGAACGAGATGCTGGCCATCCAGAACACCGCCACCAACGCGGCTGTGGGCTGCGGCCGGCTCAAAGCCTTCAGGTCGATCGGCATGATCCAGTGAGCCTGCAGCATCGTCCACGCCAGCCAGAGCGTCGGCAGCGCGGTCAGGAAGATGAACAGCCCGAGCATGCGGCGCCGGCCGAAGCGGTCCGACAACCAGCCGCCGGCGACGCAGGCGAACGCGAAGGTCACGCTCGACGCGAGGTTGAGCTGTGCGATGCTGCTGTCCGACAGGCCGAGCTCGACCGCCAGATTCGATTGCAACGCCAAGCTCAGCGCGTACGCGCCGCACGGCAGCAGCGCGACGATCAACCCGACCGCGGCGGCGCGCGAGCCGGTGAACGCGCGCCAAGCGTCTCGCACGAACGCGAGCAGCTCGCGGCCGATCGCGGCGGCCGCGCGGCCGTCGGCCTTCGGCTGCGGCCCCCGCTTCGGCTCATTCAGCGGCAGCACCACGAACACGGTGACCGCCAGGATCGCCGCCATCACGAACAGGTAGGTCGTGTTGAACGGCAGCACCTCCGACAAAAACAACACGCCCGCGCCGCCGATCGCCTGGCCGATCGACGCGCCGGCGAACATGAAGCCGTTCGCGGTGCCGCGCTCGGGTTCGGGCAGCACGCCGACCGCGAGCGCGTCGATCGCGACGTCCATGGTCGCGGCGAACGCGTTGTGCAAGAAGATGATCGCGGTGAACAGGCCGAGCTGGCTGACGAAGTTGACCGGCATCGCCAGCACCAGCGTGCCGACCATGCCGAGCTGCATCAGCAGGATCCACAGGCGGCGCCGGCCGAAGCGGTCGGAACTGAGCGTGTCGACGAACGGGCCCATCACCCACTTGAACGCCCACGGCAGGTAGAGCGACCCGACGAACGCGCCGATCTCGGCCGGGCCGAGATCTTGGCGGCGCATCTGCGTCGCGATCGCGACGGCAGTGAAACCGAGCGGGATGCCCTCGGTGACGTACAGCAGGGAGAACGCGGTGAGGCGGCCGGTGCGGGTCGAGAGCAGGTCGGGCAGGCGCATCCGCGTGATGCTAGCGGCTCATGGCGCCCCTCGCCGAACGGGTACGCTCGCCGATCCCCCGAGGGGATGCGGGCCCGCTTGGGACGGCCCGGCGCTCGGCCCACCCGACAACCTCGGGTCAGGAAAGCAACTGCTTGCGTGCCCGGTGAATCCGCACGAACAGGTTCGCTTCGCTGATGCCGAGCTCGCGGCACACCTCCTCCGTGCTCTGTTCCTCCAACACGCGCAGCCGCATCACATCGCGCAGGCCGGGCGCCAGCGCTTCGATGCGCGCGAGCGCGATCGCCAACAACTGCTGCTGCTCGGCGATCTGGTCGGGGCGCGGCTGCGGGCACTCGATCTGGACCCGGCCGCCGCCTTCGTCGTCGTCGTCGTCGTTGTGGCCGAAGGCGTCGGACAGCGAATCGGTGCCGGCGTTGCGGCGCACCGCGTCGACGATCTTGTGCTTCAGCACCGCCGTCAGCCACGAGCGCAGCGCGGCACGGCCGGCGAACACCGCGCGGCCCGACAGCACCGCCTCGAACACATCGTGCACCGCATCTTCGGCCAGCAGCGGGTCGCGCAGCTTGCGTTGGGCGAAGCGCACCAGGTAGCTGCGGTGCGAGACCATCTCGGCCCACGGCACGGTCGGCACGAAGCCGGGCTGGAAGGCGATGGCGTTTGCAGCGTTCATGGTGTGCGGGCTCAACCGTTGTCGATGAACGAACTTTGGGCGCCGCACCTCACGCCGACCTCACCGAACATCACAGGAAGATCACAATTGCGTCAAGGGCGCTTAAAAGATCGCGTAAGAAACGCCCCCGCCGAGCCGACCGATTGCCCATGCCTGCCCACATCCTCGTCGCCGAAGACCAGACCGACATCCGCGACCTGCTGGTGATGAACCTGCGTGGCGCCGGCTACGAAGTCTCGGCGGTCGGCGATGGCGAACAGGCGCTGGCGCGGCAACTCGAATCGCCCGCCGACCTGCTCGTGCTCGACCTGATGATGCCGCGCATCGCCGGCCTCGAAGTCTGCAAGGCGCTGCGCGCGAAGGGCAGCGCAGCACCGATCCTGATGCTCACCGCCAAGTCGACTGAGCTCGATCGCGTGCTCGGGCTCGAACTCGGCGCCGATGACTACCTGACGAAACCGTTCTCGCTCGCCGAGCTGCTGGCGCGCGTGAAGGCGCTGCTGCGTCGCGCCGATCTGCTCGCCGCGGCCCAGGCGAACAGCGTGCCGGGCCAGAAGGGGGCGAGCGCGATCCAGGTTGTCCGAAATGGCGAGCTCGAGATCCTGCCCGCCAAGCGCCAAGTGCGTTACCGCGGCGAGGCGATCGACTTCACCGCGCTGGAGTTCGATTTGCTGCTGCACTTCGCGTCGCATCCCGGTCACGTGTTCTCGCGTTCGCAACTGCTGAATGCGGTCTGGGGCTACACCCACGACGGCTACGAGCACACCGTGACGACCCACATCAACCGGCTGCGCGCGAAGCTGGAGGCCGATCCGATGCGGCCTGAGCTGATCCTCACAGCGCGCGGGGCGGGGTACAAGATGCGCGATGCGCCCTGAGTCTTCAACTCATTCACCGCAGAGTGAAGGAGTGAACGGAGTCTCGCCGGATTCCTGCGTGGCTCCTCTCTGCGGAACTTCATCAACCCCGTTCCGTTGCGATGAAGAATCCCGATGACCGTCCGCCTGAAACTCGCGCTGGCGATCTTCGCGACCGGCATCGTCACCGCGCTGCTGGTGATCGCCGCCGTCATCTACGCTTTCCAGCGTTTTGAGCACGAGACCACCTATCGGCGCGGCACGGCGTTCCTCGGTCGCGTCGTCGCGAACAACGACTACCTGTTCGAGACCTTCGAGGGCGAGCCCGACAAGTTCCGCGGCTGGTTGCGCAACATGGTGCTGTTCGAGCCCGACACCCAGCTCTACCTGCTGGCCCTCGATGGCGCGGTGCTCGCGACCAGCGGCAGCGCGAAGATTCCGCCGGCCTTCAAGGTCGCCTTGCAGCCCGTTCTCCAGGCGATCGGGCAGCCCGACGCGGCCTACGTGATGGGCGACGACCCCGAGCGCATGGACGCCAACGCCGTCGTCGCGGTGCAGTCGGTGCGCCGCGCGACGATGAGCGCGGGCGACGCGGTGGTCGGCTACCTCTACCTCGTGTTGCACACCGGGCAATTGCCGTCCGGTGAAGCAGGAAATGGCCGCTGGGCCGCGCTGCGCATGAGTTTCGGGCGGCCGGCGCTCGGGCTCATCTTGGCGATCGTCATGGTGACGACGCTCGCGGCGGTGCTGATCATCGTCTCGGTGACGCGCCCGCTGCGGCGTCTGACGGATGCGGTCGCGACGATCTCGCAGCGCGGTCTCGATGCGGGTGCGGCCGGCCTCGCCGACGCGCCGCCGACCGCGCTGCCGCCGCTCACGCGCGACGAGTTCGGCCAGCTCACCGGCGCGTTCGAGATGATGCTGACCACCTTGCGCAGGCAATGGGGCGAGCTGCGGCGGCTCGACCACTTTCGGCGCGAAGGCGTCAGCAACCTGTCGCACGACCTGCGCTCGCCGCTGACCGCGACGATCGCCTGCCTCGAAACGCTCGACGCGCGCTGGGCCGGCGTGGCCACCGCCGACGCGGCCGAAGACCGCCGCCTGGTCGAGGTCGCGTTGCGCAACACCCGCAACGCGGCGCGGCTGGTGCAATCGCTCGGCGATCTGGCTCAGCTCGACGAACCCGAGTTCAAGCTGCACGCCGAGGTCGTCGACGTGGGCGAGCTGCTCGACGACATCGCGATCCGCTTCGCCGAGCGCGCCGCGAAGCGGGGCGTCGCGCTGGTCGCCGAGCGTGAGACCGACGACGTGAGGCCGCTGCCCCTCGTCGAAAGGTCCACGAGGCCGCCGCCGATGGCGGCGGTCGACATCGAGCTGTTCGAGCGCGCGATCGCGAATCTGGTCGATAACGCGCTGAAATTTTGCCCGCGCGGCGCGCGCATCACGCTCGCGGCACGGGCCCGGGGCGGCACGGTTGAGGTCAGCGTCGCCGACACCGGCCCGGGCATCGCCGCGGCCGATCTGCCGCTGCTGTTCGACCGCTTCTACCAGAGCCGGCAGAGCGTCGCGCCGGCCACCGGCGAGGGCGGCAAGGGGCTCGGGCTGGCGATCGTCAAGCGCATCGCCGAGCTCCACAATGGAGCGGTTTCGGTCGCCAGCGAGCCCGGTGAAGGCACGACAGTGCGGCTTTCTCTGCCTGCGGCCAACGGCTGAACCGGCCACCCCGCCGCCGCACAACGCGTTGGCAATCCTGGCCGGGAAACCCCTGGTGCACTGCGAACGCGACCCGCCTAAAGTCGCGCTTCTCGCAGCAGGCGCCTCAATGGTGCCGTGCCGGACGAGGCCGAGGAGACAGACACGAGAACAACGCACCGAGGCATCCGCCGACGGTCGCGTACAACACGCAGGCTGCAGTCAGCAGCCGATGCAAAATCCGAAGGGCGCCGAGTGATCTTGGCGCCCTTTGTCCATTTCTGGGGCGCATTCGTGGCGCCCGTCTCCAGATGCTTGATCTCGCCATCGTCACGCTGGCCTCCTTGTTTGCCGGCTGCGTCGACGCGATCGTCGGCGGCGGCGGGCTGATCCTCGTGCCCGCGCTGTTCGGCGTGTTCCCGAACGCCGTACCGGCGACCCTGCTCGGCACCAACAAGGCGACCGGCATCTGGGGCACCGGCTGGGCCGGGCTGCAGTTCTCGCGCCGGGTGCAGTTGCCGATGCGCGCGCTGCTGCCGGCCGCCTTTGTCGCGCTGATCGGCAGCTTCGCCGGCGCGTGGACGCTCACCCTCGTCAGCGCCGACGGCCTGCGCAAGGCGCTGCCGATCATCCTCGTGGCCGTTCTCGCGTACACGGTCGTGCGCAAGGACATGGGGATCACCCATGCGCCCAGCCGCAGCGGCGCCGCGCAGGCGGCGATCG
>JANXVK010000302.1 GCA_025351675.1 Rhizobacter sp. | reverse complement strand
CGACGCCGGCCAGGCCGAGCGCGAGCATCGCGTAGGTCGACGGCTCGGGCACCGCGCCGACCGGGGTGGCGGCGCCGAAGGTGATGTTGTCGTAGCCGGTCTGGT
The DNA here is from genome assembly GCA_025351675.1 of Rhizobacter sp. Classification (GTDB taxonomy): domain Bacteria; phylum Pseudomonadota; class Gammaproteobacteria; order Burkholderiales; family Burkholderiaceae_C; genus LMDS01. The sequence goes on along the minus strand of JANXVK010000302.1, from coordinate 2,417 downwards.
TCGCGGTGCCGCCGAAGTTGATCGACTTGGCGGTGCCGGCGAAGGCCACACCGACGGAGTCCCAGTGGCAGAAGAGGCCGTCCGGATCGCCCGAGCAGTTCTGCGTGAACTGCGCCGACAGGCTGATTGTGCCCAGCAGGGTGCCGGTACCGCCCAACTCGCTCCACACCGTCACGTCGGCCGCAGTCGACGAGGTGTAGAAGAACGAGAACCCGGTGTCGAAGCCGGCTGCGAAGTTCAGGATCGCATTGTCCCCGTCCGCGAAGAACATGATCGTGTTCGACGAAGGCTCGTTGGCGAAGTTGCCACTGCCTCCCGCGTCGGTATCGACCACCGCCAGCGTGGCACCACTGAACGACACGCCGTAATTCGTACCGGCGCCGCCGTTGTAGTAGTTGCCGATGGCGTTCAGGTCGCCCACGCCTTCGAAGTCCAGGACGACCGGTGCGGCCATCGCGGGAACCATCATCGCTGCCACGCTGGCCGCTGCCAGCACGCTCTTGAGCAAGTTTATTTCTATTCCACTTCTTTGAAAGTTTTTTGCGTCGAGCAGGCGACCTCGCCTCCCGCGTCGAGGAATGTATTCGCGGGTTTCTGCGGCTCGTGTCGTCTGCCACCCCCAGACTGCGGGGTGAAATGCGGCTTCCCCACCGATCCGGGGGGGTCAAGAGCATGTTCCCACCGTCGTTACACTGCCCTGCGTGGAAACCAAGTGGTTCGAGGATTTCGTCAGCCTCGCCGAAACGCGCAGCTTCTCGCGCTCGGCGCAGTTGCGGCATGTCACGCAGCCGGCGTTCTCGCGCCGCATCCAGTCGCTCGAAGCCTGGGCCGGCATCGAGCTGGTCGATCGATCGTCGTACCCAACGCGGCTCACCCCGGCCGGCGAAACCTTGCAGGCGCAGGCGCTCGAGATCCTGGGCGCGCTGCAGGCGACGCGCAACATGATGCGCGGCCACAAGGCGGCGGGCACCGACATGATCGAGTTCGCGGTGCCGCACTCGCTCGCGTTCACGTTCTTTCCGCATTGGGTGATGGACCTGCGCAAGCGCTTCGCCGCGATGAAGAGCCGGCTGATCGCGCTCAACGTGCACGACGCGGTGATGCACCTGGTCGAAGGCAGCTGTGACCTGCTGCTGGCCTACCACCATCCGTCGCTGCCGCTGCAGCTCAACCCCGACCGCTACGAGATGCTGAGCCTCGGCCACGAGACGTTGGCCGCCTATGCCCGAGCCGGTGCCGACGGCCAGCCGATGTTCAGTCTGCCGGCCGCGCCCGGTCGAACCGTGCCGTATCTCTCGTACGCACCGGGCGCCTACCTCGGGCGGCTGGTCGAGGTCATCGCCAAGCAGGCGAGCGAGCCCCTGCACCTGGAGCCGATCTACGAGACCGACATGGCAGAGGGCCTGAAAGCGATGGCGATCGAGGGGCACGGCCTGGCCTTCCTGCCTGCGAGTTCGGTGCGCAAGGAGTTGAAGAGCCGGCGCCTGGTGCATGCCGCGCCGGCCGGGATGCACGAGCTCGCGGTTGACATCCGCCTCTATCGCGAGCGCCCGGAGATGGCGCGCCACACGAAGCCGGGCGCGATCGCGCTCTGGGACTTCCTGGCGTCGTCGCGAAAGTAGGCGATCGCAACAGGGCCGGTGCGCGCCGCGAATGGTGTGCGTCCGTTGCATGATGGCGCGGGGATTCGGCATTGGCGCGGAGCCGGCGCGGCCTCTGCAGTCCCGCGCTGACTCGCCGGCCGCCGCGTCGCCTCGGGCGCCAACCGCCACCGACCGTTGAAAGCCCGACGATGACCACCCCCGCCCCGCACGCGTACCGCCGCGAACACGACTTTCTCGGCGGGAAGGACATTTTGTTCGCCGCCTACTGGGGCGTTCACAGCGCGCGCGCGGTCGACAACTTCCCGATCTCGGGTCAGACGGTCGCGTCCATGCCCGAACTCGTGCGCGCGCTCGCGTTCGTGAAGAAGGCGGCCGCACAGACCAACGCCGAGCTCGGCGTCATCGACCCCGCGCAAGCGGCCGCGATCGTGCGCGCCTGCGACGACCTGATCGCGGGCGAGTTGCACGACCAGTTCGTCGTTGACGTGATCCAGGGCCGCGCCGGCACCTCGACCAACATGAACGCGAACGAGGTGATCGCGAACCGGGCGCTCGAGCACATGGGCTTCGCCAAAGGCAGCTACGACAAGCTGCACCCGAACGACCACGTCAATGCTTCCCAGAGCACGAACGACGTCTACCCCACCGCCTTGCGCGTGGCGGCCTGGTTCGGCATCGAGGGCTTGCTTGCGGCAATGGTCGAATTGCGCGGTGCGTTCGAGGCCAAGGCGATCGAGTTCAAGGACGTGCTGAAGATCGGCCGCACGCAACTGCAGGACGCGGTGCCGATGACGCTCGGGCAAGAGTTCCTCG
>JANXVK010000271.1 GCA_025351675.1 Rhizobacter sp. | reverse complement strand
GTTCGACAGGCGCTGCAGTGCCGGTGTCTCGACGTAGACCGCGTGCCACGCCACTGCCAATTGCTGAGACAGCCGCGCCGCACTGCGCACCACGTGATCGTCGCCGTCGCGCGGGCCGATCGCGCACAGCAGCGCGGCCTCGGTCTTCCAGACCGGTGCGATCGATTCGTTGACGCGGTACGCCTGAACGTCGTCTTCGACGCGGTCGGCGGTGCGGCGCAGCGCGAGCTCGCGCAGCGCCATCAGGTTGCCCTTGCGGAAGAAATTGCGTGCCGCGCGCTCGGCCTGCGCCGGCAGGTAGACCTTGCCGGCCTTGAGCCGCCCGATCAGCTCGTCGGCCGGCGTGTCGACCAGCACGACCTCGTCAGCGCGGTCGAAGAAGGTGTCGGGCAGCGTCTCGTGCACGCGGATGCCGGTGATGCCGCCCACCACGTCGTTCAAGCTCTCGAGGTGCTGCACGTTCAGCGTCGTGTAGACGTCGATGCCGGCGCCCTGCAGCTCCTCGATGTCCTGCCAGCGCTTCGGGTGGCGCGAGCCGGCCACGTTGCTGTGCGCGAGCTCGTCGACCAGGATCAGCGCGGGGCGGCGCTTCAGAGCGCCATCGAGGTCGAACTCCGGCAAGATCCGGCCGCGCGACGTGAGCTGCGCGGGCGGCAGCACGTCGAGGCCTTGAAGTTGCGCCGCGGTCTCGATGCGGCCGTGCGTCTCGACCACGCCGGCCACCACATCGAGCCCGCCGGCCTTCAGCGCACGGCCCGCGGCGAGCATCGCCCAGGTCTTGCCGACACCGGCCGAGGAGCCGAAGTAGATGCGCAGCTTGCCGCGCGCGGCGCGTGCCGCGTCGTCGCGCAACTGCACCAGCAGTTCGTCAGGGTCGGGGCGCCCATCGACCGCCATCGGCTACAGCCAGCCCGCGCGCTTGAAGCGCCACCAGACGAAGCCGCAGGCGCTTGCGATCACGCCCAGCGCCATCGGGTAGCCCCACTTGAACTTGAGCTCGGGCATCGTCTCGAAGTTCATGCCCCAGATGCCGGCGAACGCAGTCGCGACCGCGAAGATGCCGGCCCACGCAGCGAGGCGCTTGGTGACCTCGCCCTCCTCGATCGTCACCATCGAGAGGTTCACCGCGATCGCGGTTCCGATGGTGTCTCGGATTGTGTCGACCGAGGCGTTGATGCGCTCCAGGTGGTCGGCCACGTCGCGGAAGTATTCGTCGGAGTTGGCACACACGCGCGGCGTGCGGCCGCCGTGCAGTTTGCTCAGCACCTCAAGCAGCGGCGCGACCGCGTGCTTGAGCACGCCGACCTTGCGCTTGAGCGCGTACAGGCGCTCGATGTTGGTACGCGCCGTGCCTTTCTCGAAGATGCGCTCCTCGATGCTCTCGAGCTCGGCTTCGAGCTGCTCGACGATCGGAAAGTAACGATCGACCACCGCATCCATCAACGCATACAACACGAAGCTGGGGCCCTGCTTCAGCAGGTGCGGTTCGCGTTCGCAGCGCTCGCGCACGCCGAGAAAGTGCTGGCTGCTGTGGCCGCGCGCCGAGACCACGTAGTTCTCGCCGACGAACACCGCCACCTGCCCGACCGCGAGCTCGTCGCCATTGCGCTCGATCAGCTGCATCACCACGAACAGCGCCTCACCGTACTCGTCGAGCTTGGGGCGCTGACGGCCGTTTCTAGCGTCTTCGATCGCGAGCTCGTGCAGGTCGAACGCGCGCCGCATCTGGTCGAGTTCGTCGGCCGACGGGTCGCGCAGCGCGACCCAGACGAAGCAGCCGGGCCGCGCGGTCCAGGTGTCGAATTCTTCGACGCCCGGCTCGGCGATGCGCTTGCCGTCTTCGTAGGCCGCGGAGTTGATCAGCATGCCCGTATTGTGCCGGCGACCACGGCGGAACGCGCCGGCGTCAGAAGGTCTTGCCGACCGACAGCACCAGCGTCGTTTTACCGATGCGCTTCGGGTCGTTGCCGCCGGCATTCGCGACCTGGTAGTAGTCCTTCTTCGCATCGGTCCCGACCACCGCCGCGCCAAAATTCAGGCCCGCCCATTCCTTGTTCAACGACAGCTTCAGATCGGTGTACGAGAGCTCGCTGTAGTGGCGCACCACCGTGTGGCCGGCGTGCGCGCCGAGGGTCATCTTGTCGCCGAGGTCAAGCGTGTAGTTCAGCTCCAGGTACACGGTGCCCTTCGAGTTGCCACGGTCCGGCAGCGCACTGAACCAGGCGTAGCCGGCGGTCTCGCCGTTCAGGCCGAAGTAGTCGGTCACGGCATAGGAGACCTTGGCGTTGAACGGGCCGCTGGTGACGCCGGCGTAAAGCTCGGCGTTGTCGTACTTCTTGCCGCTCGGCACGCCGGGCGACTGGTTCAGGCGGGCACCGGGGTAGACGTAGAACAGCACGCCGACATCGGCCTTCACGTCCTTGGCCAGCTCGAAACGGTAGCCGCCGTACAGGTCCATCTCGACGCTGGCGCCGTTGTTGTAGCTGTTGCCGGAGACGCTGGAGTTCCAGCTGCCGAGGTAGAGGCCGCTCGCATGCGTGAAGTCGAAACCGGCCTGCACAGCCGGCAGGCGATAGCTCTGCGAGATGCCGCGGAAGCGGTAATCGGTCACAACCGCGACGTTGCCGGTCAGCGTCCACGCCGGCGTCTCGGCGGGCGCGGCCGGTGCAGGACCAGCGGTCTGCGCGAGAGCGCCTGCGGCGGCGGAGCCGACGAGCAGGCAGGCGAAGGTCGTGGCGAAAGCCGTGCTTGAGGTCATGGTGTCTCGTTGGATTGATTGGAATTGAGAGAGTCGGTGCGCTGGCTGCGCGTCGGCCGCGACAGCAGCACGCCGGCCAGCAGCTGCGGCAGCAGGATCACCGCGAGCGCCATCAGCAGCGCCCCGGCATCGAAGCCCATCGGACGCGTCTTGGGTGTCTTCGGTCGCGCCGATCAGGCCGGCAACGCGGCAAGCGCCAGGTTGAGCTTGAGCACGTTGACGCGCGGCTCGCCGATGAAGCCGAGCAGCTGGCCTTCGGTGTTCTGCTCGATCAACGCCTGCACCTGCGCCGGTGGCAGCTTGCGTGCCACCGCGACGCGCGCGGCTTGGTAGTTGGCGCCAGCCACACTGATGTGCGGGTCCAGGCCGCTGGCCGACGCCGTCACCAGGTCGACCGGAATCGGCGCCTTGTTGTCGGGGTCGACCGCCTTCAGCGCGGCGATGCGGCCCTTGACCGCATCGATCAACGCCGGGTTCAGCGGCCCCTGGTTCGAGCCGCTCGAATTGGCCGCGTTGTTGGCCATCGGCGAGGTCGCCGACGGGCGACCCCAGAAGTTCTTCGGGTCCGAGAAATTCTGGCCGATCAGCACCGAGCCGACGGTCTTGCCGCCCCTCTCGATCAGGCTGCCGGCCGCCTGCGACGGGAACACCGCCTTCGCGATGCCGGTCACGACCAGCGGATACGCCACGCCGGTGACGACGGTGAGCGCGACGAACAGCACGAGGGCCGGGCGAACGATGGAAGTCATGGTGATGTCCTGTGAATGGTGTGCGAAACGCCTGCGGCGCGACCTCAGACGAGGTGCGTGGCCGCGATCAGCATGTCGATCAGCTTGATGCCGACGAACGGAACGATCAGACCGCCGAGGCCGTAGATCAGCACGTTGCGGCGCAGCAGCGCCGAGGCGCCGATCGCCCGGTACTTGACGCCTTTGAGCGCCAGCGGGATCAGGAAGATGATGATGATCGCGTTGAAGATCACCGCCGCCAGGATCGCCGACGACGGGCTGTGCAGGCCCATCACGTCGAGTGCCTTGAGCTGCGGGTACGTCGTCGCGAACGCGGCCGGGATGATCGCGAAGTACTTGGCCACGTCGTTGGCGATCGAGAACGTGGTCAGCGAGCCGCGCGTCATCAGCAACTGCTTGCCGGTCTCGACGATTTCGAGCAGCTTGGTCGGGTTCGAATCCAGGTCGACCATGTTGCCGGCCTCCTTCGCGGCCTGGGTTCCGGTGTTCATCGCCACCGCCACGTCGGCCTGCGCGAGTGCCGGCGCGTCGTTGGTGCCGTCGCCGGTCATCGCGACCAGCCGGCCTTCGGCCTGGTACTCGCGGATCAGCTTGAGCTTGGCCTCGGGCGTGGCTTCGGCGAGAAAGTCGTCGACGCCGGCTTCGGCCGCGATCGCCGCGGCAGTCAGTTTGTTGTCGCCGGTGATCATGATCGTCTTGATGCCCATGCGGCGCAGCTCGGCGAAGCGCTCCTTGATGCCGCCCTTGACGATGTCCTTCAGCTCGACCACGCCCAGCGCCTTGTTGCCGTCGGCCACCACCAGCGGCGTGCTGCCGCGGCGCGAGACATCGTCGGCCGCCGCCTGCACTTCGGCCGGCCACGCGCCGCCGAGCGACTCCACATGCTTGCGGATCGCCTCGCCCGCACCCTTGCGCACTTGGCGTGCCACGCCGTCGACCGTGAGGTCGATGCCGCTCATGCGCGTCTGCGCGGTGAACGGCACGAAACTCGCGTTCAGGCTCGCCATCTCACGCTCGCGCAGGTTGAACTTCTGCTTCGCCAGCACGACAATGCTGCGGCCCTCCGGCGTTTCGTCGGCCAGCGACGCGAGCTGCGCCGCGTCGGCCAGCGCCTGCTCGGTCACACCCTTCGCGGGCATGAAGGCCGAAGCCTGGCGGTTGCCCAGCGTGATCGTGCCGGTCTTGTCCATCAGCAGCACGTCGACATCGCCGGCGGCCTCGACCGCACGGCCCGAGGTCGCGATCACGTTGGCCTGCATCATGCGGCTCATGCCGGCCACACCGATCGCCGAGAGCAGCGCGCCGATCGTCGTTGGGATCAGGCACACCAGCAGCGCGATCAGCGTCGTGATCGTCACGGCCGAGCCGACCTTGGCCGTCTCGACGCTGAAGAGCGACATCGGCAGCAAGGTCACGACGACGACCAGGAACACGATCGTCAGCGCGACCAGCAGGATGTTCAACGCGATCTCGTTCGGCGTCTTCTGGCGCTTCGCGCCTTCGACCATCGCGATCATGCGGTCGACGAACGATTCGCCCGGGTTCACGCCGATGCGCACCACGAGCCAGTCGGACAGCACGCGCGTGCCGCCGGTGACGGACGAGAAGTCGCCGCCCGATTCGCGGATCACGGGTGCCGATTCGCCGGTGATCGCGCTCTCGTCGACCGACGCCACGCCTTCGATCACTTCGCCGTCGAGTGGGATCGTGTCACCAGTCTCGACCAGCACGACCGCGCCTTTGCGCAGCTCGTCGGTCGGAACCGGGATCCACGACGAGCCGTGCTTCGGCTCCTGCAGTTTCTTGCCGATGACCTTGCGCTTCATGCCGCGCAGCGACGCGGCCTGCGCCTTGCTGCGGCCCTCGGCCATGGCTTCGGCAAAGTTCGCGAACAGGACGGTGAACCAGAGCCAGAGCGCGATCGTGAGGATGAAGCCCGCAGGCTCTTCGCCGGCACCGCCGAGCGCCTGAATCCACAGGACCGTGGTGATGATGCTGCCGACGTAGACGACGAACATCACCGGGTTGCGCCACTGCACACGTGGGCTCAGCTTGGTGAACGCTGCGACGATCGCCGGCTTGATCAGCGCCGGGTCGAGCAGGGAGAACGACTTGGTAGTAGTCATGAGTGTTTACTCGATGGAAATCAGGGTTCGGGCGTTCACTTGCCCGACCACAACATGAAGTGCTCGACCACCGGGCCCAGCGCGAGCGCGGGCACGTAGTTCAGCAGGCCGACGAGCAGCACCGAGCCGAGCAGCAGCACCACGAACAGCGGGCCGTGCGTGGGCAGCGTGCCGGGGGTCACCGCGAGGCGCTTCTTGGCGGCGAGACTGCCCGCGATAGCCAGCACCGGCACGATCACGCCGAAGCGGCCGAACCACATTGCCCCCGCGAGCAGCGTGTTGTAGAACGGTGTGTTCGCCGACAGGCCCGCGAAGGCGCTGCCGTTGTTGTTGGCAGCCGAGCTGAGCGCGTACAGGATCTCCGAAAAACCGTGCGGGCCCGGGTTGGCAATGCTCGACTTGCCGGCATCCGCCATGACCGCGAGCGCGGTACCTGCCAGCACCAGGATCGGCGTCGCGAGGATCGCGATCGAGGTCATCTTCATGTCGAACGCCTCGATCTTCTTGCCCAGGTACTCCGGCGTGCGGCCGATCATCAGG
>JANXVK010000268.1 GCA_025351675.1 Rhizobacter sp. | reverse complement strand
CATAGATTTAGGCAAGGTGGACTGGACTGCGAAGTCTGCTGCGCCAAAGGGCTTATTCGGCGGCCTTTTCAGCATGGGCTAAGTGGCGTGCCAGGCAGGCAGGCAGATACCAGCAGTTGCCGCCAGCTGCGCAGCTGCTGCTTCCGCTTCAGTGTTCCCCGTGGTCCTGAGTGTGTGTGCTCAATTTTTTTGCTGCCGATCTCGTCAGGCGCTACATGTGCCGCCGTGTTTGGCTGTGCCGCGGCCTGCCAGCGCCGCCGCGGTGAAAGCGACAAGCTCGGCGAGCGCGTCGACGCGGCGCGGGAACGCGTGCGATGCGGCCGTGCCCGGCAGGCGCTTTACGAGCACCATCGTCACGTCGTCTTCCTGCGGCGCGCCACGGGCGAAGGCGCGTACCGCGTCGAGCAGGCGGGCCGAGAGCACCGCGGTCGGTTCGCGGTGGTGGGCGCGCAGCACCGCCTCGACGCGCGTCTCGCCGAAGGCCTCGCCGTCGGGCGCGAAGTACTCGAACACGCCGTCGGTCAACAGCACCAGCATGTCGCCAGGCGCGAGATCGATCGCCACGGCGGCGCGGCGCCCCGGCAGCAGCATCGCGCCGAGCGGGAAGCCGGTCGGCTTGTGGCGCACGCAGTCGCCGGTGGCCGCCTGGAAATGCAGGATCGGCCCCTGCCCGCCGCTGAGGTAGCGCACCCGGTGCGTGACCGCATCCAGCAAGCCGACGAACGCAGTGATGAACCGATCGTCGGGCAGCGTCGGCTCGAGCTGGTCGTTGACCTGGCCGAAGGCCGTCTCGAGATCGGCGCCGAGACGGAACGCCATGCGCAGCATCGCGTGCATCCGCGTCACCGACAGCGCCGGAGCAATACCGTGGCCGGTGGCGTCGCCGAGCACGATCAGCAGGCCCTGATCGATGGCCGCCAGGTCGTAGGTGTCGCCGCCGGTCTGCGCGGCCGGCAGGAAGGTGCCGCACAGGTCGTAGCCGGGCACTGCCGGCATCACTGCCGGCAGCGTGCTCATCTGCACCATGCGCGCGAGTTCGAGCTCTTGGCGCATCTTCTCGCCCTCGAGCAGCGCCTCGGTCATGCGCACCCGCGCGAGCGCGACCGCGCATTGCGCGGCGAGCGCGTTCGCGAGCGTCTGGTCGGCGGCATCGAACACGCCGTCGTCCTTGTTCAGTACCTGCATCACGCCGACGAGGCCGCCGTCATGGCCAATCAGCGGCAGCGTCAGGCTGCAGCGCGTGCGGTAGCCCGAGCGGCGGTCGACGCCAGGGTCGAAGCGCGGATCGGCATAGCAGTCGGGCACGTTGATGGCCGCGCGTTCGCGGGCGCATGCGCCGACCAGGCCGGTGCCGACGGGCACGCGCACGTGGCGGATGTCATCCGCGACCGCGAGCATCAGTTCGTCGGTGTCGGCATCGTGGTGCCAGACCGAGCTGCGCTCGGCATGCAGCACTTGGCGCGCCGCTGCCGTGACGGTCGCGAGCATCGTCAGCAGGTCGAACGGCGCGGCCAGCGCGCGCGTCACGTCGAGGATCGTCTCGATGTCTTGCCGCGACAAGCTCGTGACCGCGCCCGGTGTGGTCACCGTCGGCGTCCCCGGTGGCAACGACGCAGCACGCTCAGGCGGGCAGGCGGTTCAGAAAGCTGTCCAGCGCCGCGGCGAACGCCGCGGGCTGCTCGACCACGCTGAGGTGCGAGGCTTGGTCGAACACCACCAGCTCGGCACCCGGAATGCGCTCGACGATCGCCTGCGACATCGCGACCGGTGCGCCGACATCGAGCGCGCCGGCAATCACCAGCGTCGGGCAGGTCACGGCATTCAGGCGATCCAGCCAGTCGACGCCGCCGACGGCCGCGCAAGTGGCCGCGTAACCGGCCGGATCGCTCTTCAGCACCTTCGCGCGAAAGGCGGCCACCGCCTCCGGTTGCGACGCGCGGAACGCCGCTGTGAAGTAGCGCTCGAGCACCGACTCGGCGACCGCCGCCATGCCGCCGCCACGCACCGCGCCGATGCGCTGCTCGAACACCGCGCCGGCGGCAGGCGGGTATTTCGACGTGGTGTTCGCGAGCACCAGCGCCTTGATCAATTCCGGGTGGCGCACTGCCAGCCCCAGCCCGACCATGCCGCCCATCGACAGCCCGACCCACGCGACCGGGCCGCGTCCCCATTCGCGCAGCAGGCGTGCGGCGTCGTCGACCAGATCGTCCATCGTGTAGGGCCCGACCGGTACGGCCGAGCCGCCGTGGCCGCGGTGGTCGTAGCGCAGCACCGGGTGGTTCGCCGCGGCGAGTTGCGCGGCGAGCTCGTCCCACATGTGCAGGTCGAGGCCGAGCGCGTGGCACAGCACGATCGGGGCCGCGCCGTCAGCCGCAGGCCCTTGCAGCGCCGGCCCTTGCAAAGCGATTGCCAGTTGCGGTTGGCTGAACGTGTGATGCACGGCCACACGCGCCACGGCCGAGAGCGGCGCCGGCGGGGGCAGCAGGCCTTCTTCGCGCAGGATGTCCATCGTGATCTTGAACGCGGTGTTCGCGGCCGGCACGCCGCAGTAGATCGCGCCCTGCATCAGCACTTCCTTGATGGTCGCGAGCGGCACGCCTCCCGGCTCTTTGCTTGACCTTATCGAGGCCCTGCAGTGCAGCTCGAATTCCTCCCAGCGCGCCAAGCCCATCGTCATGCCGAGCACGAGCATGCGGCGTGTCGTGTGATCGAGCCCCGGGCGGCCCCAGATGTCGTTCCAAGCATAGCGCGTGATCAGCTGCTGGAACTCGGCGTTGAACCCGGTCGCGTTGTTCAGCGACTTGTCGACCCAGGCGTCGCCGAGCACGGCGCGGCGGTTCTTCACGCCGCGGTCGAAGTCGTCTTGCCGATCGTCGGGTTGGCTCATCGTCGGACTTTCAGGAGGCAGGTTGAAACGGCTGCGCATCGAGCGCCGCGGCGTGCTCGCGCAGGTCGGCCCACTGCGCACGCGCCACGCCGCTCGCCTGGCGCGCGACCGCATCGGCGTCGAACGCGGCGCGCAGTTCGGCGGCGTCGATTTTCGCGACCAGCGTCGCGGTCGCTGCC
>JANXVK010000256.1 GCA_025351675.1 Rhizobacter sp. | reverse complement strand
AAACGCCCGCGCCGCCGCAGACTACGCTGCCGACAAGTGCTGACATAACGCTCGACGCGACCTGCGGCGTCCCTGTTGGCGCACATGCATCTTCTGAAGTGCATTGTTCAGACCTTCCCAAGGCGTGCACATGATGAACTGATTCACACTCCGCTGCCGCACGACCGTACCTCACTCGCGCCCGAACATCCGCCGGGTGTGTCTCGTTAATAATCTTGCCAAAGACCGCCAAAGCCAAACGCTATTGCGTAACGGTTGAGCGGTGCTCATGAACCCAACTTTTGTTGGGATGAGATTGGTATTTTTTTACAAGCATCTATTTTTCTGTTGATATCATCTGTTCGCAATTTGAACTCTCGCTCAAATGAATGCTCAAGAGCGAACTCGCGCGCTCGCAGTGACATCGAGCGACGAAGATCTTTATCTGATACAAGCTTCTCGATATCATCGGCCACGAGCTCTGGCCTGCCAATTTCTGAACAAAACCCCGCTCCTGATTCGGCGCTCAATCGTTTCCACATCTTGTTTGAATAGCCTACGATCGGCAGTCCGGAACCAAACGATTCCAGATAAGTACACGACGGATCAGACTGAATGTGGCAACACACAAATAGATCAAACCCCTTCGCGATCTCCACCAGTTCCGGATATGTCACTGCATCGTGGATGACAATTTTGCCCGATGCCTCCGCGCTCGCCGCCAATGCGTCCATCTCCGCACGCTGAACTCCTTGCCCATAACAGTGCATTTCAATATTCATCCCTCGCCCGATGCATATCAAAGCGACACGTACGCAGCTTAGCCCCCCTTTTATTCCCTCGTAGCGCCCTGAAAATAATAACTTCAACGGACGTTGGGATGAGGTCAAGAAGCGATTGAGCACGACCGTCTCATCAACAACCATCCGCGACTCCATGCGAGAATCCAAGTACAGAATTCTATCTGCGTTGATGTTGGCAGTTTCATCGAATATCGGATATCCGTTGCAATGGATACCGATACTTTCACGCCAGTGCGTCGAACTCTTATAGTAATTTATCGTTGTCTTGGCGGCTCGCGCAGCGATTCTGAGGGGATTTGATATTTCATTGACTGAAATCCTTATCTGCGTAGCCAAATCACACTCAAGAACGGCAATCTGCGGCACTCTGAGCTTGGTCGAAATGACCTCGCTTTTCATGCCGCCACCGTACACCAAATCGCTTGAACGCAATTGTTCCACCATGCGTCCCCGATCAGCTCTCATTCCATCTGAATCTGTCGTGTCGACAGTTATTACTCTGTAGTCAAGATCCTTGAGGGGTACCTCTATGGCGTCCATTATTTTCGCTTCGGCCCGCCCCAATGGATGTATTGAAACTATCTCATGCGGAATAGCATTGACGTAGTTCTTCATACCGAGATGAAATTTCCTGTCAATCAGCAACCGGCTGCCACAAACAACTGCTGGATTGCTGTGCATCATCGTGATCATGGGAGTTTCCTTGTAGTCGTTGCGTGGGGATTTGAAGCGCGCAGGCGACTGCGCCGACCGGTCGCCGATCAACTGGCCTGCGACTGGCACGCCCAAAGACGTTACGAAGTCGACCGGAAGTCGGTAACCCGCACAAATGTGACCGCCAGCCCGAGCAACATCATGTAGATGAATGGGATCGTAAGGTAGTTGCTGACCGTCGAGATGGTCACGAGAACGCCCACCAGCGTGACCAGCAAGCTCGTCGCCAAGTACCTATCGTCTTCCAGCACTTCCGGACTCCGTGCAGCCTTCACTAACGGGCCCATCACCGAGAGAAAGATACCGAGGAACAAGCCGACACCGACCAAGCCGTACGACATGCCTAGTGCGATGTACGTATTGACGATGTCAATGATGCCCTCACCGGTCCGTAGCGATTCGAGTTGCGCACTGGCGTACGGCGATCCGAAGAACGGGTTCTGCAGAATCAGTTGCCAGCAAACGGCGAGAATCTCCTGTCGGTAGTCGACGCTCTCCTGTGCCGCATTACCGACGAACGGGAGGTACCCAATCATCTTGTCGCCCCATGGCGTCATCAGCATCACCGCAAACAACAGTAGGCCGATCGCACCCCAAGTCATTGTGCGCCGCATGGCTCCGGGGGCAAGCAACGCGAACCCGGCGAGAATCGCGGCGGCACCGATCCACGGGCCGCGCGAAAGCGGTGACATGACCCCTATGAACAGCGCCAATGCCCCGACAGCGCGCCAGAGCGGCGAGGGGATGTGCCGCTGCAAGTAGAGCCACATCCCGATGGCGACCGCGAATTGGTAGCCCAGTACGATAGCTTGGCCCGACGCCAGCTGTGCGCGCAGCGACTCACCTCGCATCAAGTAGCCGAAAAGGCCATGAATGTTCCAGCTGCTGGCGATCTCGCCATACAACATCGTGCCCAACTGAACCTCGGCGAGTGCCATCGGTGCAACGATGACCAGTGTCAGGACAAAGCAGGCCATGGCGTCGCGCAGTTGGGCGCGTGAGGAGAAGGCGCGGCTCATGACGTAGTACGGCAGCCATGTGTCCATCAAGATCAGCACGACCTGACGCACCGAGTTCGTCATCGAAGTGTATGGCCAGAGCAGGACAACCTGGAGCAGGCAATACAGGAGGAGCAGCTTGTCCGACAACAGGCGGAACGGCCCAGGCAGTTGCGAATCTCCCAAGAGTCGCCACGCAATGGGTACCAGCAGCGCCAAGATCAACACGCGTTGGTGATGAATGTTGAAAAGAACCGGAACGATGGCCTCAAGCGGTGGAACCACGATCAGCAGCAATGCAAACAGCGCGGCGGGATTCGAATCGCGCCTCGCGGTGTATGCGATGGCAATGGCCGCGACCGCGGCGTAGGCCCAAAAGCTCGGAAGCAGGAAGGCGTCGAACGTGATGACCAGCCAGAGGTTGCGTCGACGTCGATAGTCGTCCTCGGACAACATCAATGGAGCGAACACCCGGCGGCAAATCAGCAGACCCAAGAAGCCCAGAAGGGCCACAACCAGAAAAGATCGGTAATGCGTAGGCATGCGAATTGGGCGCCCGTCTCGACGTTTGCATTCAAAGCGATATGGTCGCACACGCGCGCGCTCGCTTCATTCCACAAGCGTGCGAGGAGGCACTGGCCATGACGCACCTCACACCACGGGCGAGTCCGTCCGACGCGGTGCAACAGGCCGCAGGCGACTAAACTCGCTCGTGGTATCCATCCCGGCCGGCTAAGCAACGCCAGAGGTCGACCCGAAGATTGCAAGACGAAATGACCACAGATCGCTCGCCCCCCTCGCGCCGATCGCTCGACGACTACGTCGGCGGCCGCGACAACAATTTCAACCTCATCCGTTTCATCGCCGCCTCGGCCGTGCTGTTTAGCCACAGCTTTGCGCTGTCGTCTGGCGACCGGCGATCCGAACCGCTGAGCCAGTCGCTCGGCATCACGTTCGGCACGATTGCCGTCGATGTCTTCTTCCTGACCAGCGGCTTCCTGATCACGGCGAGCTTGCTGGCACGCAGGCACGTGCCGAGCTTTGCGTTCGCGCGCATCCTGCGCATCTACCCGGCGCTCGTCACCGCGGTCGTGCTGACGGTCGCGGCGGTGGGGCTGGGGTTCACGTCGCTCACGCCCTCAGAGTTCTTCTCGAACTCGCAGACTTGGACCTACCTCGCTCGCAACGCCACCCTCGTGACCGGTATTGCCCACACGCTGCCGGGCGCGCTCGAACACAACCCGTGGCCGCACGCCGTCAATGCGTCGCTCTGGACGCTTCCGTACGAGCTGGCGATGTACACGCTGCTGGCGCTCGTGTGGCTCGCCATCGCTTCGCTGCGGGCGTCTCATGAACGCTGGTTCCACCTCGCGGTCAGCGCCATCGCGCTGATGGCGGCGATCATCTTCCTGGGCCAGTTCGACGTGCCGGCGAAGAACGGCATCCGCCTGACGGCGATGTTCTTCGTCGGCGCCTGCTTCTACCTCTTCAGGCGCTCGATTCCCGTCGACAAGCGCCTCTTCGCCATTCTTGCATTGGCGATCTTGGCCTCAGGCTTCGATCGAGGCGCGTTCCAGATCGTCTACCCGCTGGCGCTGCCGTACGTGGTGTTCTGCGCCGCGTACCTGCCCGGCGGATTGATCCGCGCGTACAACCGCTTGGGCGACTACTCCTATGGCGTCTACGTCTACGCGTTTCCGGTTCAGCAGTTGCTGGCCGCGTCGATCCCGGGGATCACGGCGTTGCCGATGCTCGGGCTGTCGTTCGCGACGACGCTGGCGCTCGCAGTCCTGTCCTGGCACCTAGTGGAAAAACGCATGCTTCACTGGAAGCGAATACCCCTGCAGCGCAGGGCAGGGCTCAATTCGGACGGCGTCTAAGCAACGACGCATAGGCTTCGCGGCAACAGCATCACTTCTTTCCAAGCCCCACACGGGCTGCTCCTTGCTAATTAAGGAATATTAATATTCCAGCTTAACACCGTCAGGAAGATATTTTTTGTAGCGAACCATTGAAGCTCGAATTGAATCTGCCGCTATGCTGTATGAGTAAGCGTCATTCGATTCGCCGACTTTCTTCGCGCCAAATCTTTCGTGAAATCTCCAAACAGATTCGTTTCCTTTGCGAACCTCAAAGTGTGAACTCTCAAAGCCAAGACTGAACGCAAACTGATAAACCATCAACGCAGATTCGATGCCACAACTGCTGGGTGTACCTTGCTTCAAAATCCACGAGCCCCAGCAGAACGAACGATCGCTCTTGTTGTATAGTCGGACAGTGCCGATGCTATTTCCATGACTGTCTAGGATAACAAAGTAAACCTGACTATTATCCACCGAGTAAGCCCGCAACCATTCAATTTGAGCAATCTGATTGTCAGAAGTTGTCGAAATATGTTTTGACTTTTCACCGTCAGTTCTTAGCTCAAGAATGAAAGCGGCATCTGATTCTAGAGCGTTGCGAAAAACCAGGTCGCGGCCGTGCACTCTGACCGGTTTCACGAAGAACGGATAGGATGCCTTGCCCCGATGCTCTAAGCATCTCGTCACGTAGCGGCCAGCCTCATTGCGCAAGGACTCGACTGTCTGCGGCGAAGTAGCAGTGTTCAACACTAAGGCGCCATGTATCAACTCATCATCAATCTCAGCATAACCCGCCAACACTTCGATTGGAGTTGTTTTGTCGAGTGCTCGCTGAAGGCACTCGTTGCGCGAGTTGATATCGAAATTCGTTGGTTTGTTCATATAATGATAAGTGCGGGTACACGCAATTATTGTATTGGCCTTGCGGCAGCTAATCACGCCGATCTCTTTGTTACTCGTCGCATTATAGAGAAAATTGGGCTCAATGGGAACAATAATGTAAGAATTATTAGTTTTGCTACAATTAACAAACCTAATAAAAGGTGATTCGCATGAAATGCGTCAATCGCCTTCTGCTTGTAGGTAGTCAAAACACTTATTTGGTTCTTCAAATACCGTCGAAATGACCAAGCTCGAGGGGCATTCGACATACCCGTGTCGCGATAATTTACTAGTGACTCATTGATAAAAGTCACTGGTCCAATCAAGATTCCTCTAAGGCCGAAGACTTGATCTTCTGCCCAAAGGCCTGAGTTCATTGCCGGGAACGCGTTGACAAACTTCCGCGTATACGCTTGTGAGGCACCTATCGCGAGCGGAAAGGCGCCAAGAGCAGTTTTCAATTTGCTATTAGCGGCAGCGGCTCCAGGACTTTGATACGTACCTCCCAATTCACCTGTCGCGGTCATCGAGCGGACCAAGGAGAAGAAGTAATGAGATTGACGATCCCTTCGCAAATACTCTTCGACAATGCGCGATACGCGGTTAGGCACCGAGACGTCGTCGCCTGCTCCGGCAACGATTATTTCGCCAGTCGCACGCCGGTTCGCGAATTCCACATGGGCGGACAGGCCCATATTCTGCGCGTTTCGAGTACACATCAACCTGTGCGGCCCGCGGTACGCGGCGCACATGGCCTGTGCGATCTCGAATGTCGCATCCGTCGACGCGTCGTCTGAAATTTCGATCGCGAGCGGCGAGTAGGTCTGAGCGAAAGCCGCCTCAAGCGCCGCGCCGATGTAGGCCTGCTGGTTGTACGTGATGATGACGAAGGTCACCTGCGGGTGCCCTGCATCCATCGAGGGCTTGCCGGCATGCACCGCAGTGGTATCAGGCACAGGCGCGCACGGCATCGATGACCGTCTCGACATGCGCGTTCGTCATGCCGGGCCACAGCGGCAGGCTCAGCACTTCGCGGTGCATCGCTTCGGCGATCGGGAACGTGCCTTCGGCCAGCCTCATGTCGGCGTAGGCCGGCTGCCGGTGCGGCGGCACGGGATAGTGGATCAGCGTGCCGATGCCGCGCTCGGTCAGGCGCCGCTGGAACGCGTCGCGGTCTGCATGACGCACCACGAACAGGTGCCAGCAGGGATTGACCCAATCGGGCACGTGCGGCAACCCGAGCGGCAGGTCACGCAGCCCCGCCAGGAATCGCGCGGCGATGCTGCGGCGTTCGGCCGTCGCGCGTTTGAGATCGCGCAGCTTCACGGCCAGAATCGCCGCCTGGATCTCGTCCAGGCGCGAATTGATGCCCTTCAGCTCGTTCTGGTACTTGACGCGCGAGCCGTAGTTGCGAAGCATCCGGACCCGGTCGTCGAGCGCCGCGTCGCTGGTCGTCGTCGCGCCGCCGTCGCCCATCGCGCCAAGGTTCTTGCCGGGGTAGAAGCTCCACGCCGAAATGCGCGCCAGCGAGCCGACCGGACGGCCCTTGTAGCTCGCGGCATGGGCCTGCGCGCAATCGTCGAGCACGGCCAGACCGTGTTTCGCGGCGATCGCGTTGACGGCGTCCATGTCGGCCGGCTGGCCGTACAGGTGCACGGGCAGCAGCACGCGGGTGCGCGGCGTGATCGCCGCTTCGATGCGCGCCGGGTCGAGGTTGTAGGTGGCCGGATCGGGCTCGACCGGCACCGGCGTCGCGCCGCACAGGCTCACCGCCAGCCAGGTCGCGATGTAGGTGTTCGACGGCACGATCACCTCGTCGCCCGGCCCGACGCCGAGCGCCTTAAGCGCGAGCTGCAGCGCGTCGAGACCGTTGGCCAGCCCAGCGCAGTGCGATGCGCCGCAAGCGGCCGCGTAGTCGGCCTCGAAAGCGCGCAACTCGTCGCCCAGCAGGTACCAGCCGCTGGCAGCGACCCGCAACAGCGCCGCATCGATCGCGCTGCGCGAGGCCTCGTAGGTCGGCAACAGGTTCAGGAAGGGAATCATGGGGGCTCCGGGGGCTGCAGGGATCGAGAGCGATCGGTTCAAGACTTCACCGCCGCGATGTAGTCGCCATAGTCGCGGATGTAGTCGCCGGCCTGGTACACGTCGGACGCGAGCACGAGCATCAACGCGTCTTCGGTGTACATGTACTGGATCCCCCAGACCATTGGCGGGATGTGCAGGCCGATCTCGGGCGTGTCGAGCACGACTTCGTCGCGCACCGTGCCGTTGTCGACGACGACCCGGCACGAGCCCTTCAGGCAGACGAGAAACTGATGCAGTTCCTTGTGCGCGTGTTCGCCGCGCACTTCCTTGCCCGGCACGTCATACACCACGAAGAATCGCTTCGGCTGGAACGGCAGGTGGGTTCCGACCTCCCCGAAGCTCAGCGCGCCCCGCAGGTCCACGAGCTTCGGCAGCCGATACAGTGCGGCGCCAGCGACGCGCAGTGTCGGCAGCGCATCGCTGTGGCGCGCGGCGGCGAGCGGCGCCGTGATCGGCACGTTGGGGGTGTCGACGTAGCCGACGATGCGCGCCGGGTTGCCTTCGACCACCGCGTTCGGCGGCACGTCGCGAGTCACGACCGCGCCCGGCCCCACGACCGCGCACTCGCCGACCGTGAGCCCCGGCAGGATCGCCGCGTTGGCGCCGATCTTCGCGCTGCGGCGGATCCGCGTGACGGCGCTGCCCGAACCTTCCGGGCCGCTGAGCGTCGCGTTGGAACCGACGGCGACGTCGTCCTCGACCTGCAGCCGGCCCAACAAGCGCGCGCCGGCGGCGATCGACACGCGGTCGCCGACGCGCACGCCGCCATCAACCAGCACATGGTCGCCGACCGTGACCTGCTCACCCAGCACGGCACCCGCCAAGACATGGGCGAACGCGCGGATGCGGGTGGCGCGACCGATCTGGTCCGACTCGACCAAGGCTTGGGGGTGCCGAGCCTGCGGATCGGCGCTGTCGTTGTTCGCGTCTGAGGGGGTTTGGATTGGTTGGTTCATGTCGTGGGCTGGTTGTGTTCAGCTTGCTGGCGCAGCGCGCCACGGCGCCGGCAGATCAATCGGCTTCGGCCCGGGCGTCGTGGAGCACGCGCCCCATCACTTGGCCGATCGCTTCGTCGGAGAAGCGCTCGACCGCGGTGCGCCGCGCCGCCCGGCCGATCGCCGTGCGCAGCGCCGCGTCTTGCCACAGCTTGTCGATCGCTGTCTTGAGATCGTCGTGATCGCCCGCGCCGACGAGCAGCGCATCGCGCCCGTCATCGACATAGTCGACGCTGGCGGGGCAGCGGGTGATGATCGTAGCGCGACCGAAGACCATCGCGTCGAGCAGCGTCACTTGGCCGGAGGCGGTTTCCAAGTTCGCGACCGGGATCACGTTCACGCGGGCGCGCTGCACGAGCTCATGGCACTGCTCGACGCTCAGGCCACTGCGCACCGTCACGTTGGCCGGCACCTGCAAGCCTTCCAACGCATGCGGGCCAGCCACGACGACCGCCGGGTAGCGCAATTCGGCGAGCACGCCGAACAGCAGTCGGTAGTCGCGGTGTGCCGAGCCCATTGACAGCACGAACGGCGCCGCGGTGTCTTCCTCGATCACGATGTCGGTCGTCGCGCGTTGCAACGGCACGAATTCGAAGCGCGCCGGATCCATCTGCAACCAGTGGCTGTACGACGTGACCTCGGCACGCGAGTGCACGACGAAACGGTTCACGGCGGCGTACGCGGTCATCGCCAGCCGACGGCGCGCGCCGGGGTAGAGCCCGCCGAGGTTCATGTTCCAGGCGACGACCGGTGTGCGCGAGTGTGCCAAGCGCTTGCGCAGACCGACCGCGATCGGCAGTTGTGGAAAGCAGGTCAGGATGCCGCTGCGCGCGGGGCCGCGGCGGGCGGCATCCCAGACGGCCGCGCCGTGCCGGAAGTAGTCGCTCCACGCCGCCAAGCCGGTGAGCTTGCGTGACCGGTCGTGCCGGTACGGCGCCGGCACCGCGTGGAACCCGATCTCGCCACGGTTCGGCACGAAACGTGTCAGCCAGAGGTCGGAAGCGTCATGAATGAACGGCGCGGCCAGGTACCAGTCCATCAGGCCGGGTTCCCTTCGGTCGCGGTGGCTCGTGCGGGTGCTGGCTGCATCATTCGTGGCTCCATGACCGATAGTAGTTCGCTGCCAGCGCCGACCGAATCCCGACAACGCGGGGAGACGACGCCGTGGCAGGCCATCAGCGCAACTTTGTCGCTCTTTCCATACGCCGCATGACGCGCAAAGACAACTGAACGGCGCTGCCGGCCCCGCCTTGCTGCTCGCGCGTTTCGGCGTAGCGCCGGAACTGCCGCAGCTTTGCCAGCACCGAGGGCCGCTCGAGGTCGCCCTCGGCCACCTCGATCGTGCCGGTCATCAGGCGTTGCTTGTACAGCGACTCACCCTTGCCGAGATCGATCTTGCGGATGCCGTCGGCGGCCAGCGCCTCAGCCATCCGCAGCAGCAGGATGATGCCGGTCGAGAACTTCGCGTAGGCCGGGTCGTAGGTCGGAAACCAGTAGTGAAAGACGCTGGCCGATCGCATGCCGATGTGCCCGGCGACGATGCGACCGTCCACCTTCAGCAACGAACAAACGCCGGCAAACCCGGCGCCTTGCGAGACCAGAATTCGCTCCAGCAGCGCGCGGGTCCAGGCCACGCCGAACGCATCGGTGGTGCCGGCCTCCAGATACTGTTGCGACTTCCACTCGAGCAAGGTCTGAAACGCCGCGGGCGTGTTCTCGTTCAAAATGAACTTGACGGGTCCGAGTTCGCGCGTCAACTTGCGCGCCAGCCCTTCGGTTTTCGGGATGTAGTCGGACCCCGCTTCGCGCCGCCCCTGCACGTAGGCGGCGTAGCCGGCGCCCAGATCGATTTCGGGCGAGCTGGCGCGCGCACGAACGTGGCGCTCGAACTTCTGCATGCCACCGACCTGGTGGTCGAACGCCCACACCGAGAGCTTCGCAGCCCGCAACAGGTCGTTCGGACTCCATTCGCTGTCGTGGGTCGCGACCACACCGTGAAAGTCGGACAACGGCCCGCCGATCGGCCGGCCGGTGCCGAGCGCGCCGATCTGGAACGGGAAGAAACCGACGATGCGGCCTTCGTTCTCGATCACCACCACACGCGCGTCGGGGCGCACCGCGCCGACGCACTGCGTGAACTCCGGACAGAAGTACGGGCTGGCGAACCCCGGCTCGGCCCGCTGGATCGCGCGCCAGCGCTCGATGAGACCGGCGTCCAACTCCGCGGGCCGGATCAGTCGGTATTCCACCGCCATGTCAAACCCGGTCCGGTTGACTGAAGAGCGGCGTTTGCATGCGGGAACGAAGCCACGCCGCGCCGCGCCCGCGTGCCAGATCGGCCAGCGTGCGAATCGACAGCAGCACGAACTCGAGCGCCTCCGCGCCCGCTGCGGCCAGCCAGCCGTGGTGCTTGCGCATGTAGTAGTAGCGACTCTGAAAGTAGTGCTTCGCGATGCAGCCGCCGATCCGCGTGCCGTCCGCTGGCGACGAACTCGCGCCGCCGACGTGGTGCGCGACCGCCGTACCCAGCGCCCAGACTTCGAAGCCCAGGTCTTCGGCCCGCTTGCAGACGTCGGTCTCTTCCCAGTACAGAAAGAAGCGGGGATCGAACCCGCCCAGTTGCTTCATCAGATCGGTGCGCGCCATCAACACGGCGCCGCAGACCCAGCCGGTGCGCTCGGGCGCGGAACCGGGCTCGATCGGTCGCGTCTTGGAGCGCGGGCGCATGAACGGGAGCGCTGCCCGAACCTGCGCCGTCGGCGTCATGCGTTCGCCGGTTTCCTGCAGCGAGTGCGCGCCGCCGATCTCGCCTTCGATGATCGCAGGCCCGACGATGCCGGCGCGCGGGTGCTGCTCCAGGAAGGCAAGCATCGCCTCGATGGCCTCGGGCTCGACGACCGCGTCGGGGTTGATGAAGA
>JANXVK010000252.1 GCA_025351675.1 Rhizobacter sp. | reverse complement strand
GCCAGAGCCACGTGAAGGCGGCCGGCTTCGACACTTACCCGAAGGACACCGCCGGCTTTCTCGCGCTGCACAAGGCGTTGAAGGAAAAGGGCACGCCGGGCGGCTACGCGCTCGGCAATGCCACCGGCGATGCGCTGTGGACCAACTGGCTGATCTGGTCGCACGGCGGCAAGCTGGTCGACAAGGACAACAAGGTCGTGATCGACAGCCCGGAGACGCAGAAGGCACTCGAGTACGGCAAGGAGCTGTACGCGACCTTCATCCCGGGCACGCTGTCGTGGCTCGACCCGAACAACAACAAGGCCTTCCTCGACGGCCAGATCAGCTCGACCAACAACGGCATTTCGATCTACTACGCGGCGAAGAACTCGACCGACCCGAAGGTCAAGGAGATCAAGGAAGACATCTACCACGCGTCGTTCCCGATCGGGCCGGCCGGCGTGCCGACCGAGTCGCACCTGTTCTTCAACCAGATGATCTTCAAGTACACCAAGTACCCGCAGGCGGCAAAGGAGTTTCTGCGCTTCATGATGGAGCAGGAGCAGTTCAACGACTGGCTGATCGGCGCCGGCGGCTACATCGCGCAGCCGCTGGCGGCGTACGAGAAGTGCTCGATCTGGACCTCGGACCCGAAGCACACGCCGTACCGCGACAGCGTGAAGAACATGCGCCCCACCGGCTATGCCGGCAGGCTCGGCTATGCCTCGGCGGGCGCGGGCGCGGACTTCATCGTCACCAACATGGTCGCCGAGGCGATCAGCGGCTCGAAGACACCGAAAGAGGCGATGGAGCGGGCGCAAAAGCGCGCCGAGCGGTACTACAAGGTCTGATAGTGCGCGACACCTGCGGTGCGGCGCTGTCTCGCCGCGTTCGACCCGACACATCCACCTGGCGGTGGTGTGCGGGTCAACCTGGCGCGGGTCGCACCGCTGCTGAAACATGACCATGCTTGAGAAGTTCCAGAACAACAAGAACGCGCTGGGCTGGGCGTTCATGTTGCCGACGGTGGTGCTGCTGCTGCTATTCCTCACGTATCCGTTGGGGTTGGGCACCTGGCTGGGCTTCACCGACGCGAAGATCGGGCGTGCCGGCGAATGGGTCGGCCTGGACAACTTCAGCTTCCTCGTCACCGACAGCGTCACGCAGCTGGCGTTGTTCAACACGCTCTTCTACACGATCGTCGCCAGCATCGCGAAGTTCGGGCTCGGCTTGTGGCTGGCGATCCTGCTGAACAAGCGGCTGCCGTTCCAGAGCTTCTTTCGCGCTGTCGTGCTGCTGCCGTGGATCGTGCCGACCGCACTGTCGGCGATCGCGTTCTGGTGGATCTTCGACGCGCAGTTCTCGATCATCAGCTGGGTGCTCGTGAAACTCGGCCTGATCGACACCTACATCGACTTCCTCGGCAACCCGTGGAACGCGCGCATCTCGACCATCATCGCGAATGTCTGGCGCGGCATTCCATTCGTCGCGATTTCGCTGCTCGCGGGCCTGCAGACGATCTCGCCGTCGTACTACGAAGCGTCGGCGATCGACGGTGCCACGCCGTGGCAGCAGTTCACCAAGATCACGTTGCCGCTGCTGACGCCGATCATCGCGGTCGTGATGACGTTCTCGGTGCTGTTCACGTTCACCGACTTCCAGCTGATCTACGTGCTGACGCGCGGCGGCCCGCTGAACGCCACGCACCTGATGGCCACGCTCGCGTTCCAGCGCGCGATCTCGGGTGGTGCGCTCGGCGAGGGCGCGGCGATCGCCACGCTGATGGTGCCGTTCCTGCTCGCGGCAATCATGTTCAGCTACTTCGGCCTGCAGCGCCGGGCCTGGCAGCAGGGCAGTGACAAATGATCGCCGAGAGATGACAGCCCACCCATGAGCAACGCCAAGAACAACGACGCCTCGCAAGGCATGGACTTCCTGCAGTCGATGCCGCGGCGCTGGGTCACGATCTACATCCCGATCATCCTGTTCGTGATCGTGCTGCTGTTTCCGTTCTACTGGATGGCGGTCACGTCGTTCAAGCCCGACAACGAGCTGCTGTCGCGCGACGGCAACCCGTTCTGGATCATCGGGCCGACCTTGGCGCACTTCGAGAAGCTGCTGTTCAAGACCGAGTACCCGGCCTGGCTGTTGAACACCGTGATCGTCTCGGTGGTCTCGACCGGGATCTCGCTGGTCGCCTCGGTGCTCGCGGCCTACGCGATCGAGCGGCTGCGCTTCCAAGGCTCGAAGCCGGCGGGCGGGGCGATCTTTCTCGCCTACCTGGTGCCACCGTCGATCCTGTTCATCCCGCTTGCGACGACCTTGGTCAAGCTCGGACTCTTCGACACGCGCATGGCGCTGATCCTGACCTATCCGACCTTCCTGATCCCGTTCAGCACTTGGCTGCTGATGGGCTACTTTCGGTCGATCCCGTACGAGCTCGAGGAGTGCGCGCTGATCGACGGCGCGACGCGTTGGCAGATTCTGATCAAGATCGTGCTGCCGCTGGCGGTGCCGGGCCTCATCTCTGCGGGCATCTTCGCGTTCACGTTGAGCTGGAACGAGTTCATCTACGCGCTGACCTTCATCTCGTCGTCGGAGAACAAGACGGTGCCGGTCGGTGTCGTGACCGAACTGGTCGAGGGCGACGTCTACCACTGGGGCCCGCTGATGGCCGGCGCGCTGCTCGGCTCGCTGCCGGTCGCGTTCGTGTACTCGTTCTTCGTCGAGTACTACGTCTCGGGGATGACCGGATCGGTGAAGGAGTAGGGCGCGGTCAACGGCCCTCGGCCCGGCCAGTGGCGCTGTCGAGGTGGTTCAGGAACTCGGCGGCGATCGGCGACAACTGCTTGCCCCGCGGGTACAAGACAAACCAGTTCGAGTGCAACGGAAAGCCGCGCACCGTCAGTTCGGTGACGAGCGCGGTCGCAGGCGCGGCGACGATCGCATGGCGGGACAGCACTGCCAACCCGAGCCCCGCCGCGACCGCATGCTTGATGGCTTCGTTGCTGCCGAGTTCGAGCCGAACGTTGGGCACGAAGCCGAGCGCGGCGAAGTGGGCGTCGCACGCCATGCGCGTGCCCGAGCCGAGTTCGCGCAGGATGAAGCGCTCGCTGGCGAGCCGCTCGAGCGGCTGCGCGCGGCGGCCGACCAGCGGATGCGAACGCGCTGCCACCACGACCAGCGGATTTGGCAGGAACGCGCGCTGCTCGACCGGCACGTCGGCAGGTGGCGTCGACATGATGTACAGGTCGTCGCGGTTGGCGCGCAACCGCGCGACCACGCCGTCGCGGTTCAGCACCTGAAGGGCGATGTCGATCAAGGGGTGGCGGGCGCAGAAGCTGCCGAGCATCTCGGGCACGAAGGACTCGGCCGTGCTGACCACCGCGACCCGGAGCCGGCCTTGCGTCACGCCTTTCATGCCGGCGATCGTCTGCTCGAACGCGGCCCACTCGTCGGCCATGTTTCGAGCATGGTGTGCGAGCGCCTGCCCGGCGGCGGTCAGGTGCAGTCGTTTGCCGAGCTGCTCGAACAGCGGCAGGCCAACCGATGCGGTCAGGTCCTTGATCTGCATCGAGACGGTGGGCTGGGTCACATGGCATGCGCGTGCCGCGGCCGTCACGCCGCCATGCTCAACCAGCGCGAGAAACAGCTGTAATTGTCGGTAGGTAGTATGCATAGACAAATTGTGATGCAAATCGCTTGCACTATCGATTGGCGTCGAATCCGCCTTCCGCTTACGATTTGCCCGAACAACGGCATCCGCGCGCTTCCATGAGCAGTTTTCTCGACCCCGCCGTCCTCTTCTTCGCTTTCGGCGTCGCCGCCGGAACGCTCAAGTCGAACCTGGAGATTCCGCCGCAGATCTCGCGGTTTCTGGCGCTCTACCTCTTGATGGCCCTCGGGCTGAAGGGCGGATTTGCGCTGTCGAAGTCGGGCCTGACGAACGAGGTCGTGATCAGCCTCGCCTGCGCCGTGGCGCTCGCCATCGCGGTGCCGATCGTCGGCTTCGTGCTGCTGCGGCGCATCGTCCCGGCTTTCGACGCGGCGGCGATCGCGGCGACCTATGGGTCGGTCAGTGCCGTGACCTTCATCACCGCTGTGCAGTACCTCGACAGCCACGGCGTGGCCTACGGCGGCCACATGGCGGCGGCGATGGCGCTGATGGAGTCGCCCGCGATCGTGCTGGCGATGTTCATGGCCAGCCTGTTGCGCCAGCGCGCAGCGGCGGCCATGTCGGTGGGCGGCGGTGCGCTTGCGTTGCAGCCAGCGCCGATCGCCGGCTTCTCGGTCGGCCGGGTGTTGCACGAGTCGTTCACCGACGGCGCGCAACTCTTGCTCCTCGGCTCGATGGCGGTCGGCCTGTTGAGCGGCGAGGCGGGCAAGGCCTCGATGCAGCCGTTTTCGGGCGACCTGTTCAAGGGCATGCTGGCGTTCTTCCTGCTCGACATGGGCCTGCTCACCGCGCGCAACATGGCGCAGCTGCGCGGCAAGGCGCCAGCCCTGCTGGCCTACGGCGCGCTGGCGCCGCTCGCGCACGCCGCGCTGGCGCTGGCGGTCGCGGCCGCCTGCAGCCTGTCGGTGGGAAACGGCGCGCTGCTCGCGGTGCTGGCCGCGAGCGCTTCGTACATCGCGGTGCCCGCTGTGCTGCGCCATGCGATGCCGGAAGCGAACGCGTCGCTCTATTTCGGCATGTCGCTCGGCCTGACCTTCCCGCTCAACATCCTGCTGGGCATTCCGCTGTACGTGGCTGCCGCAGGCTACGTGCTGGGCTGACGGCGCGCCTGCGACGGTGAGGCGCTGTAGGAACACACCGATACGAAAAGCCAGCATCCGCCGGCTGCATCGGCGCTGTGGGCCTGCCAGAATCAGGACAACGCAGCTAGCGTTGCCGGACCCGACGGCTCGCTCGGGCGGCGGCTTGCTGGAGGTCATCTAAAAATGGAATCCGAAACCCTGAATCGTGAGCCGTCACGCGGCGCCGCTGCGGTGGCGACACTGCCGCGGGCCGTCTGGATCGGCGGCGGCGCATTGTGTCTGGCGGTCGCTGCGCTCGCGGGCGCGCTGGTGACGAAATCGATGGACAGCCCGCGCACCGTGGCCGCCACACCCGCTGCGCTGTCAACGGCCAGCACGGCGATGGTGCCGGTCGGAACGCCGGTGCCGACGCGGCAGGACGAAGTGCAGCCGCCGCCGCGTTCGACCGCCCCGGCCACCGAGGTACCCCCGGTCGCCGCCGCCAAACCGGTGCGGTTGAACCAAGACCGAATCTACGCCGCGACGCCACCTGCTGCCGTACCGGCGCCGGTGGTCGCGAAGCCGGCGCCTGCGCCGTGCCTGAACTGCGGCACGGTCGAGTCGGTGCAGGCAGTCAAGGTCAAGGGCCAAGGCACGGGGGTCGGTGCGGTCGCCGGCGGCGTGCTCGGCGGCGTGGTCGGCAACCAGTTCGGCCACGGCAACGGTCGTGCGGCGATGACGGTACTCGGCGCCGTCGGCGGCGGCTTCGCCGGCAACGAGGTCGAGCGGCGCACTCGGGCGGAGACCATGTTCGATGTGCGCGTGCGGATGCGCGACGGAACGCGCCGCGTGATTCGCGACGCCCAACCGCCCGCGGTAGGCACGCGCGTGGTGGTGGAGGGCAAGCGGCTGCGTGCGGTAAACGGCTGAGGCGGCTGAGGGGCTGGGTTGGTCGCGTTCAGCGCGGCAATACCGCCTTGAGCCGCGGCTTCAACCGCGGCGCGGGCAAGCCCAGCGACGGCAGCTTGCGGCGCGTCGTCAGCACCTCTTCGATGTCCTCGTTGGCGCCGTCGATCAGCACGATGATCGCGCGCTCGGCCTTCTGTGGTGAGCGGGCGATAACGGCGTCGAGTACTGCGCGGTGCAGCGGCAGCGACAGCGCCGGGCCGTCGGGCCGGGCGGTCGAGATCTCGAAGCTGGTGCGCAGCAGCGCACCGAGCGCCTTGCTCATCTGCGCGACCATGCGGTTGTGGCAGGCGCGCAGCAGGCCTTGGTGAAAGCGCAGATCGCTGCTGACGTAGTCGCCGCCTTCCTCGATCGAGAGCCTCATGCCGGCATAGGCCGCCTCGATCTCGGCGATGTCTTGCGGCGTCGCGCGTTCGGCGGCGAGGCGCACCGCGGCGGGCTCGACGAGGCGGCGCAGCTCCTGCAGGTCACGCAGAAACTCGCGCGAAAGGCCGGCGCGCGATTGCCACGCCACCACGTCGGGGTCGAACCAGTTCCATTGCTCCTCCGCGAGCACGCGCGTGCCGACCTTCGGGCCGGTGACGAGCAGCCCCTTCGCGATCAGCGACTTGACGGCCTCGCGGATCACCGTGCGGCTGACGCCGAGTTCGTCGCACAGCACGGGTTCGGGCGGCAGCGAGCTGCCGACGGGATAGCGACCGGTGACGATCGCCTCGCCGAGCAGGTCGACCGTGCCGCCGTGAACGTTCTTGATCATGCGCGGATGAACGCCGTCACGAGCGGCTCGTCGCCCAGTTGGCGGCTCCAGTGGCCGTGTACCGTCGCGTCGAACGTGGCGCCCGCCGGCAAAGTGTCTTCGGAGTAAAAGTGCTGGCCGGGCCCGAACACGCGCGCCGTGCCGTCCTGCAGGTTGATCTCCATCTGCCCGCGCAGGATGAACACCCACTGCTTTGTTGTCGTGACGTGAAAACTGCTGCGAAACCCGACCGGGCTGTGGCGCAGCTGCAGCCCGCCGCTGGGCATCAGCGCCGAGAGCATCGAGCTCGGCGTGCCTTCGGGCAAGGCGACGTCGTGCTCGCGAAAACGCGCGCGGCCGTCGGTGTCGGTGAACAAGGTGACTTGCGTGAAAGTGGTCATCGAATCGTGGTGATCAAAGCGTGGCAGTGACACCGCCATCGACGTAAAGGATATGTCCGTTCACGAAACGCGACGCGTCGCTGGCGAGGAACACGGCCGCGCCGGCCAGGTCTTCGACATCGCCCCAGCGCCGGCTCGGCGTGCGGTTGATCAGCCAGCCGCTGAAGGCCGGGTCGTCGACCAGCTTCTGGTTCAGTTCGGTCTTGAAGTAACCCGGCCCGAGGCCGTTGACGTTGATGCCGTGCGGGCCGAGGTCGATCGCCATGCCCTTGGTCAGCATCTTCACCGCCCCCTTGCTCGCGGTGTAGGGCGCGATGCCAGGACGACCCAGTTCGCTCTGCACCGAGCAAACGTTGATGATGCGGCCGCGCTGACGCGCGACCATGTGCTTTGCGACGGCCTGGCCGACGTGGAACACGCTGTCGAGGTTGGTGCGCATCAGCTCCGCCCAATCGGCCGCGGCAAACTCGTGGAACGGCGCGCGGCGCTGGATGCCGGCGTTGTTGATCAGGATCTCGATCGGCCCGATCCTGGCTTCGATCGCGGCGATGTTGGCATCGACCGCGGCGCGATCGGTCACGTCGAACGCGCGCGCATGCACGGTGTGGCCCTCGGCCGCCAGCGCCGCGGCGGTCTCGCCAAGCTTGCCCGCACCGCGCCCGTTCAGCACCACGCTCGCACCGGCTTGCGCCAAGCCACGCGCCAGCGCCAGGCCGATGCCGGCCGACGAGCCGGTGACGAGCGCAAGCCGGCCGTCGAGGCGAAAGGTCTGCGCGTTGATCGTCATGGCGTTGTCTTGGGTGTCAGCGCTTGCGCGTTGAAGCAGGAATGGGCAACGCCAGCCACGCGGCCGCTTGCGCGGCGATCTCGGCCGGCGGCAAGGCTGCGTCGAGCGTGATCGCGCGCTCGTCGGCGCCGGGGGGCTGCAGCGTCTGCAACTGGCTGTCGAGCAGCGAGCTCGGCATGAAGTGACCGGGGCGCGCGGCCAGCCGCGTTTCGAGCAGTTCGCGGCTGGCGTGCAGGTGCACGAAGGCGAGCTGGCTCGCGGCGGTGCGCAGCATGTCGCGGTAGCTGCGCTTCAGCGCTGAGCACGAGACGACGAGCGCATGCCGGCTGGCGTGCGCATCGGCGAGCTGTTGCGCGATCTCGAGCAACCAGTCGCGGCGGTCGTTGTCGGTCAGTGCGATGCCGGACGCCATGCGCTCGATATTGCGCGGCGGGTGCAGCTCGTCGCCTTCGAGAAACTCGGCCTTCAGCTGGCGCGCGAGCAACTTGCCGACCGTGCTCTTGCCGCAGCCGCTGACGCCCATCACGACGACAAGAGGAGCGACGCCGTTGCCCATTTCAGGAGAGCCGCGTTCCCGAGGCGGTGTCGAACACATGCGCCTTGTCGGCGTCGATCGCGAGCCAGACCGTCTCGTCGGGCTTCGCGGCGGTGCGGCCGTGGATGACGACGACGAATTGCACGTCGCCGACCTGCAGCAGCAACTCGGTCTCGGCGCCGGTCGGCTCGACCACGATCACCGTCGCCGCGATGCCGTGGCCCGTGGGCGCGAGGTGGATGTCGCCGGGGCGGATGCCGTAGTGCACCGCCTGCCCGTCGCTGCCGCCGATCTGGGCCGGCACCGGCCAGCGCGTGCCCGCCGCCTCGACGGCCGTGCTGCCGCCCGACCCTCGGAGCACGCCCTCGACCACGTTCATCGACGGCGAGCCGATGAACTGCGCGACGAACAGGTTGCCCGGGTGGTCGTAGAGCTCGAGCGGCGTACCGATCTGCTCGATGATGCCGTCGTGCATCACGACGATGCGGTCGGCCATCGTCATCGCCTCGATCTGGTCGTGCGTGACGTAGACGGTCGTCGTCTTCAGGCGCTGGTGCAGCGACTTGATCTCGGCGCGCATCGCGACGCGCAGCTTGGCGTCGAGGTTCGAGAGCGGTTCGTCAAACAGAAAGACCTTCGGGTCGCGCACGATCGCGCGCCCCATCGCGACGCGCTGGCGCTGCCCGCCCGAGAGCTCGCGCGGATGCCGGTCAAGCAGCTTGTCGAGGTTCAGGATGCGGGCGGCATCGTTGACGCGCTTCGCGGTCAGCGCCGGGTCGGCATTGCGCAGGCGCAGGCTGAAGCCCATGTTCTCGCCGACCGTCATGTGCGGGTAGAGCGCGTAGCTCTGGAACACCATCGCGATGTCGCGGTCCTTCGATTCGAGGTGGTTGACGACCTTGCCGTCGATCGTGATCTCGCCACCGGTGATTTCTTCCAAGCCTGCGAGCATGCGGAGCAAGGTCGACTTGCCGCAACCCGACGGCCCGACCAGCACGACGAACTCGCCGTCGACGATGTCGAAGCTGATGCCGTGCAGCACCTTGACCTTGTTCGCGTAGGTCTTCTGGATGTTGTTGAAACCGACTGATGCCATTTTCTTGTCTCGCTGTGCTCAGCTTTTGACGGCGCCGGCGGTCAGGCCGCCGACCATGTGGCGCTTGAAGGCGTAGTAGATCGCCGCGGGCGGCAGCGCGTAGATCAGACCGGTGGCCATCAACAGCTCCCACGGCGAATCGTCGGCGGCGAGAAAGTTGCCGAGCGCGACCGCCAAGGTCACGCTCTTGTCGTTCGACAGCAGCAGGAAGGCGTAGAGGTACTCGTTCCACGCCAGCAGCAGCGCGTAGGTGCCGACTGCCACCAGCGAGGGCACCATCAGCGGCAGGTAGACGAGGCGAAACAGCTGCAGCGGCGAGGCGCCGTCCATGCGCGCGGCTTCGTCGAGCTCATACGGCAGCTTGTCGGAGGCCTGCTTCAGCACCCAGATGCAGTACGGCGAGGCGATCGTCACCATCGCGAGGATCAGCGCCCACTGGCTGTTCAGGATGCCGTAGTTGCCCATCGTCTTGTACATCGGCACCGCGAGAAATGCGGCCGGGATGAAGTAGGTGAAGAGGGCGAGGTTCATGACCGTGCGCCCGCCGCGCACCTTGAGCCGGCTGATCGCGAACGCCGCCGAGGTGGCGACGAACAGCGTGATCACCGCGACCGCCACCGCGATCAGCACCGAGTTCCACAGCTGCACCCAGAAGTGATCAAGGTAGAAGTGCTTCTGCTGGAACACGGTGACGAAGTTCTGGAGCGTCGGCTCCTTCGGCCAGAGGCGCCCGGAGGTGGCTTGGTCGCGCGGCGAGATCGCGAACAGCACCAAGTGATAGACCGGGATGATGGTCCACAGGAACAGCGGGATGCCGATCAGCAGCAGCTTGGCCTCGGTGGAGACGGCCTTCCAGGTCCTTGCGTTCATGTGCGAGCCCGGCGCCCGGCCGCCAAGGGACACGAACAGGCCCCCAGTGACCCCTGGCGGGCGAGGCCTCCTCGGGGGGCGGTGAGCGGTATTCCGCGAACAGGGCTTGTCATTTCGAGAGCCGCTTCATCATGAAGTACACGAGCGGCAGGATCAGCGGCAACGCGACCACGATCGACGCCATCGACAGATCGACCTGATCGAGCCGCAGGTAGCGGATGCCGAGGGTGGCGAGCACATGCGTGAGATCGGCCGGCCCGCCGCCGGTCAGCAGGTAGACGCTGTTGAAATCGCCCAGCGTCCAGATCATCGACAGGATCAGCGAGGTCACGTAGAGCGTGCGCATCGCCGGCCAGGTGATGAACTTGAATTTCTGCCAGTTCGTCGCGCCGTCGACCGACGCGGCCTCGTACTGTTCGGCCGGAATGGCAAGCCGCCCGGCGATCAGGATCAGGGTCCAGAACGGCAGCGATTTCCAGACGTGCATCAGCATCGAGAAGCCGAGTGCGAGCGGCGGGTGGTTGAGCCAGTTCGGCCCGTCCGCGCCGGTCAGCTTGAAGATCAGCGTGTTGATCACGCCCCATTCGGGGTTGAGCATGAAGCGCACCGACAGGATCGTCGGGATCGATGGCAGCGCCCACGGCAGGATGAAGATCAGCGACAGCACCTTGATCCACCAGCGCTCGGTCACGAAGAAGCCCGACAGCACCAGCGCGATCACCATCTTGACGTTGATCGCGACGATCAGGAACACCAGCGTGTTGACCACGCTGCGAAAGAAGATCGGGTCGTCGAAGAGCTTGACGTAGCTCTGCGGGTTGCGTGCCAGCCAGAGGCCGTAGCCCACCGGGTAGAGCACGAACACGAGGAACACCAGCACGTAGGGCAGCACCAGCATGCGCCCCCAGAACTGCCAGCGGTCGGGGGCGCGCCGTGTGGCGGCAGGGTTCGTCATCACGGCGCTCATCTCTCGACCCCGTCAGCTCACTGCGCGACGGTCTTGATGCGGGCGATCATTTCGTCGACCGCCTTGTCGACCGGCACCTTCTCGTTGAGGATGCGGTTCATCGCTTTCGCCCACACGTTCTCGTTGTTCAACACCGTGAACTTGTAGTTCTTGGTGAATTCGAACGTGACCGTGCCGTTCATGAACTGGTTGTAGACCGAGAGGCGATGCGCATCGGCCTTCCAGAAGGCGCTTTGCTGCGCCACCTTCGTGACCGGGAACCAGCGGCCCAGCGAGCCCTCGACATAAGGCGTCAGGTTCGCCTCTTCGAGCAGGAAGGCGACGAACTGTTTCGCGGCGACCTTGTTCTTCGCGTCCTTGAACACCACGCCGGTCTTCACCGCGGCGCGGTAGACCATCTTGCTGCCGTCGGGCTTGGTCGGAAAGCCGGCCGTGGCGATCTTCTCGGTGTAGTTGGCCTTGGCGGTGGCGCGCTGCGCTTCGGTGAGCGTTGCGTTGTTCATGTCGTCGAGCCACTTGGCGGCGATCGAGATGGTCGCGTTGTGCGTCATCACGGTCGTCTTGTTGTGGAACGCAACGTTGTTGTCCGGGTCTTTCCAGCTCGTCGACGACGGCGGCGAGCAGCCCTTCTGGTACGGCGCCACGTAGTCGCTCATCGCGCTGATCAGGCCGGCGCGCACGGTCGGGTCGTCGACCAGCAGCTTGCCGCTGTCGTTGACGAGCTTGACGTTGTA
>JANXVK010000247.1 GCA_025351675.1 Rhizobacter sp. | reverse complement strand
CGCAAACCGTTGGTGCGTTGATCGACAAGGTCGAGAAGATCAAGGCCAGCATCCGTGCGAAGGTCGAGCACCCGTTCCGGGTGATCAAGCGCCAGTTCGGCTTCGTCAAGGTTCGCTCCCGGGGCTTGGCCAAGAACGCGGCTCAACTCAAGACATTGTTCGCGCTGAGCAACTTGTGGATGGTGCGCAAAAGGCTTGCGGTACTGGGTGGGGAAATCCGTCTGCAAACGGCCGGTGCAGCTTGAAAGCGGCCGCAAACGAGTCCAACCAAGGGAAATCGGTGACCGTTGCAGTCGCATCGGCTCGGTTCGCCTTCGATATCCTCGATTTCACAAGACTCTGCCGACTACCGCCGCCGGATGTGAGTTGAGCAGACCTTCCCCAAGGCCGATATTCAAACGGGGGCGGGCGCATCGCAGGCGGCGTGACAAGCGGGTTTCGGAGCAGTACGCGCCCGCGAACAGTTTCTGAGGCAGGCGCGCACGCGAAACAAAACCACAAACCTGCAAAACGGACTATTGGGGGACCGCATGGCATCGAGCTGGACACCTGAACGCAGAGCACGTCAGGCGGCGCTGATCCGCACTTGGGCACCGTGGCAGCAGGCCACCGGGCCGCGCACGCCTGACGGCGAGGCCACCGCATCGAGGAACGCCCACAAGGGCGGGCACTGGTTGATGCTGCGCGAACTGGCGCGCATGGTGAACGCCGAGGTCAAGGCGGGCCGGGATCTGGTCAACGCCATCCCACGCTGATGGGCCAACCTGCTTGAGGCACTTGGTCGGCCGCCCCCAAAAGCATGCCCCCGGCGCGCTGGATAACTTCGCTGTGTCTAGCTCAGCTCGCCGGGACGCACGGGTTATCGGTCTTGCGCTGTGACCGTCGGCCAATCAATTCAACCGCCGCGCCGGCCAGCGTGCGCAAATGGTCAAGTTGATCGATTGCCAATTGCCTGGGGCAAATGTCGTAAGCACAGAGTGTTCCGACCGTCTCACCGCGCACCGTCAGCCGCGCCGCTGCATAGAAGCGCAAGAAAGGCCGACCCAACACCAACGGGTGAGCCTTGAACCGCGGATCGAGCAGTGTGTCCTCGACGACGATGAGATCGGACGAGGTGTTGAAGAAGGCCTCGCAAAATGAGGTGACTACCGGGGACTGCGTTTGCTGGATACCGACGCATGACTTGAACCAGTCGCGTTCCGCATCGAGCAGGTTCACCATCGTGATCGGAACGGCCAATGTGGTGGCCAGCAGGCGCGTGATGTCGTCGTAGGCGCGTTCCGGACCTGAATCGAGAATCAAGGCTCGACCCAACTCTGCCAGCCGTGCTGAGACGAGCCTCATCGGGTTGACGAAGGATTGCGTGTGCGTCTGCAGTGATTGTCTTGCAAAGGTGTTTCCTCGCAAGGAACGCAGGCAGACTGTCAACGAGATGTCGTGGACTTTCATCAAGGATAGCAGGCGGATCGGGCTACGGCGGGTAGCACCTGCTGGCGAGCCGCAGGCATGTTGCGGCTTGATGCTGTGCTGGTGCTGTTCGAGCGAGTGCCAACCACGGACACCTGCTGTCTATGGTCCGAGGTAGTGGAGGGCAGGATAGGCGGCGCTGGCTGGTATGGGTCACGCGGGCACAAGGCCGCCACCAAGACGGGCGGCGCCCGTGAGTCGAGTGGGGTGAGGGGATGGGCGACATGCGGCCCGCGTGTACACGCCCGGGTACACATGCGAGGCGAATTAACGGGAGCGCAAGCACTCATGCGGCCCGCCGACGCTTTGCTACATCCTGCATTGGAAGCAAGGTTGCGCCGACCGGCGTTCGCAAGGCGACGAAAGGGCGGCCGGCGGCGATGAAGGGCGGCGCACCGGGTCGGTCCCGGTTGTGAGTCGCGGCGAGCCGCCGCGATAATCGGACCCGCAAGCATGCCGATTACAGGCAGTCCGCGGAGGTGAACGATGGAGATCGACGATCTGGTGCAGGCGATTCAGACGCTCAACGCCGAAGACGCGTTTTGTGCGCGCCTGAGCCTGGAACAGTGGCGCAACATCGCCCCCTACCTCACCCGCCACGAGATTCGCGCCGGTGACCTGCTGATCAAGCAGGGCGACGCCGACCGTTCGATGTACTTCCTCGCGCAGGGCAGCCTGCAGATCTTCGTCACCGGCGGGCCGCCGGGCAGCAACCGCATCGCGATCCTGCGCACCGGCTCCGTCGTCGGCGAGCCGGGCCTGTTCGGCGACAGCCCGCGCATGGCCAACGTCGAGGCGATGACGCCGTGCATCGTGTTCGCGCTGCGTGGCCCGCGCATCGAAGAGCTGGCGCAACGCCTGCCGGCGCTCGCGCTGGAGTTGCTGCGCGCGGCCGGCGGCGTGATGGCCACGCGCATGCGCGCCAACCTGGCGAAGCAGACGCCGTTCAGCTAGAGCGCGAAGCGAAGGGCGAGGGGCCCCGTACACGGCGATCGACCGGCGCAGCGATCGGCGAAGGAGCGGGCTCGATGCCCGCGACTGAGAACGCGTTCACGCGCCAGCGCTGAAGCGCGCGACGACACGGATTGAGGCATCCGCGGCGAGCCGCTCCACGACGCACGCTTCGCCCATCTGCGCGAACTCGCCGGTCAGCGCGGTGATGTTGACTTGGTGCGTCACCCAGACCTCGAACGCGCCCGCGCCGATCGCTGGCAGCGCCTCGCCGAGCACGGCCGACTGCCGGTCGCGCACACCGGCGTCGCCGAAAAACGAGTTCAGCGCCGGCCACGGTTCGGCCCGACCGAAGGCGAGCGTGCCGGTGTCGATGCAGCGGCACCAGGCGCTGCTTCGCACGTGCGCCGGCGTGAGGCCACGTGCCTTGAACCACGCGCCGATGCGCTGTGCCTGCACGCGCCCTTCGGCGCTCAGATTGCGCTGGGTCGAACAGGTGTCGAGCCTGAAGCCATCCGGATCACCGATGCCCGGGTCGGTGATCGCATGGCGCAGCAGCACCGCGATCCGGCCGGCGCGCAGCCGCGCCGCGACCGCCGCGTCGTTCGCCGTCGAAGTCGCGGACCGTGAGGCGCTTGCCCAACCGAGCAGCGGCAAGGTGGCGATGAGCGCGTCGCGTCGTTTCATGGCTCGCATGCTGCCGCAAGCGCGCAGCCCTGATGGGCGCGGGGTCGCCGCCGCACTACTTCCGGCTCTTGCCGAGCAGTCGCGCTTCGGCCAGTGCCAGCGGCTCGGGCTTGCCTGCGAGCACCAGCGTGTCGCCGGCGGCGAGCACCAGCGCCGCCTCGGGTTTCACGACCGCACCGTTGGCGCGCCGCACCGAGACCACGACCACACCGATCGTGTGCAGCGCCTGCGCCGCGAGCGTCTGGTCGACGTGGCTGCCGGCGGTTGGCAAGGTGACGCTGTGCAGCCGGGCGGCCTGCAACTCGTCGGCAGTGTCGTCGTCGGCGCCGTGAAAGTAGCCGCGCAGCAGGCCGTAGCGCGCGTCGCGCTGCTCCTGCACGACGCGGATCACGCGCCGCATCGGCACACCGACGAGCGCGAGCGCGTGGCTGGCCAGCATCAGCGAGCCCTCGATCGCCTCCGGCACGACCTCGGTCGCGCCGGCGGCCTGCAGGCGCTCGATGTCGGTGTCGTCGATCGTGCGCACGATCACCGGCACGCGCGGCGCGTGCGCCTGGACGAGGCGCAGGATCTTCAAGGCCGAGGGCACGTCGTGGTAGCTGACCACGACCGCGCTGGCGCGTGCCAAGCCCGCCGCCATCAGGCTCTGCAGCCGCGCGGCGTCGCCGAACACCACGTTTTGGCCGGCCGCGGCGGCTTGGCGCACGCGGTCGGGGTCGAGGTCGAGCGCCATGTACGGGATCGTCTCGCCGTCGAGCAGGCGCGCCAGGTTCTGCCCGCTGCGGCCGTAGCCGGCGATGATGATGTGGGACTCGGCGTTGATCGAACGCGTCGCGATCGTCGTCATCGCGACCGACTGCAGCATCCAGTCCGTGGCGCTGAGCCGCATCACGATGCGGTTGCTGTACAGGATCAGGAACGGCGTCGCCAGCATCGACAGCACCATGCTGGCGAGCACCGGGCTCTGCAGGTTCGGTGGCAGCAGGCCGCCGCCGTTGGCGAGCGCGACCAGCACGAAGCCGAACTCGCCGGCCTGTGCCAGGTACAGCCCGGTTCGCAGTGCCACACCCGGCGCAGCGCCGAACGCGCGCGCGAGCAGCGTGACCAGCACGAACTTGAACAGCACCGGCGCGATCGTCAGCGCCAGCACCAGCGGCCACTGGGCCCAGACCGCCTGCGCGTCGAGCTTCATGCCGATCGTGATGAAGAACAGGCCGAGCAGCACGTCGTGGAACGGCCGGATGTCGGTCTCGACCTGGTGCTTGTATTCGGTCTCGGCGATCAGCATGCCGGCGACGAAGGCGCCGAGCGCGAGTGACAGACCGGCGTGTTCGGTGAGGTACGCAAGCGCCAGCGTCACCAGCAGCAAGTTCAGCACGAACAGCTCTTCGCTCTTCAGGCGCGCGACGATCGTCAGCCACCAGCGCATCAC
Source organism: Rhizobacter sp. (assembly GCA_025351675.1). GTDB lineage: Bacteria > Pseudomonadota > Gammaproteobacteria > Burkholderiales > Burkholderiaceae_C > LMDS01. Next base: position 732 of record JANXVK010000247.1, on the reverse strand, counting down.
GCGCTGCCCGCCGACCAGCAGCACGGTGAGCAGCGCGGCCGCCTTCAGGCCGGCGATCGCGAGCGCCTCCAGCAACTCGGCAGGCGGCGAGCCGAGCGCGGGGATCAGCACCAACAGCGGCACCACGGCCAGATCCTGGAACAGCAGCACGCCCATCACGCGGCGGCCGTGCTCGCTTTCGAGTTCGAGGCGCTCGGCCATCAGCTTGACGACGATCGCGGTGCTGCTCATCGCCAGCGCGCCGCCGAGTGCGACCGAGCTCTGCCAGTTCAGGCCCCACTGATGGCCCGCGGCGACGAAGCCCCAAGCCAGCGCCGCGTTGCCGAGGACCGCCATCAGAATCGTCAGCGTGACCTGCGACAGGCCCAGCCCGAACACCAGCTTGCGCATGCTCTTGAGCTTCGGCAGGTTGAACTCGAGCCCGATCACGAACATCAGAAACACGACGCCGAACTCGGCCAGGTAGCTGACTTGCGCAGCGTCTTTCGCGAGCGCCGTCGCGTTCGGGCCGATCAGCACGCCGACCGCCAGATAGCCCAGCATCGGCGGCAGCTTGGCCATGCGGCAGATCACCACGCCCGCCACGGCGGCGACGAGGTAGAGCAGCACCAGACCGAGCGGGGAAGTGATCATGGGGTCGCAATGTGCAAAGGGCGTGCCGCAGGCGCGGTCTCATAGAATCGGCCGATCCTACTGGACGCTTCTCGCCACACAGTGCCTGCAAAACCCGCA
>JANXVK010000223.1 GCA_025351675.1 Rhizobacter sp. | reverse complement strand
GTGGCTGATCTGCGCGAGCGATCGACCCTCTTCGAAGAAGCTCTTCAGACCGAGGCGGTACAGCGGCTGCTTCTCGGGCTTGACGCGCGGCGTCAGCTCGCCCGGCGAACGCTCGGCGAGCGACGACGGCAGGTATTCCTTCAGCGCGACGAGGTGCCGATCGGCGTCTTCGCAGAGGTACACCACGCCGAAGCCGCCGGCCGCGAGCTTCTTGATCACCTGATAGCCACCCACCACAGTGCCGGACGGCAACGGAGCGGGTTTGGGCTTTGACATAATCCGATTTTGAGTTGGGTATTAGCGCATGGCAGTTTACAGCATGACCGGTTTCGCCAGCGCCTCGAGCGGGGCCGTTTCCCCCTCTGAAACGGCCGCCGCTGCGGACAATTTGGCACCCCGCACCCACAGCGCCCCGAACGCCAGCGTGAGCATCGAACTGCGCTCCGTCAACGGCCGTTTTCTGGATCTCGGTTTTCGTCTGCCGGACGAATTTCGATCCCTCGAACCCGCCTTGCGCGACCTGCTCACGGCCGCGTTCAAGCGCGGCAAGATCGAGTTGCGGCTGAGCACGCGCACCGAGGCCGAAACGAGCTGGCCGCAGCCGCAGCCCGATCAGCTGAACCGGCTCGTGCGCCTCGAAAGCACGATCCAAGGCTGGCTGCCGAAGGCGCAAGCGCTGTCGGTGCACGAGATTCTGCAGTGGTGCAAGGGCGGCGCGCCGAGCGAGAAGCTCGACGAGCCGGCGCTCGAAGCGGCCAGGCGCTGCATCGCCGGCCTGCGCGATGCGCGGGCGCGCGAAGGCGCGCGGCTCGGGAAGGTACTGATGGAGCGCGTCGATCGGCTGCGCGAGTTGGCGACCCAAGCCGAACCGCTGGTGCCGGCCGTCGTCAAGCGCCAGCAGCAGCGCTTTCTCGAACGCTGGACCGAAGCGCTCGAAGCCACCGGCGCGGCGCAGACGATCTCGCGCGAGGCCTTGCAGGAACGCGCGTTGAACGAGGCCGCGGCGTACTCGATCCGCATCGACGTGGCCGAGGAGCTGGCCCGCCTGCGCTCGCACCTCGACGAGATCGCGCGCCTGCTGAAGGCCGGCGGCGAGGTCGGCAAGCGGCTCGACTTTCTGATCCAGGAACTGCTGCGCGAGGCCAACACGCTGGGCTCGAAGGCGGCCGCGCTGGAGCTGACCAACATCTCGGTCGAGATGAAAGTGGCGATCGAGCAGCTGCGCGAGCAGGTTCAGAACATCGAGTAGCGCCTCGTCGCCTGCCACGGCGGGCTTCGCACGCCAACCCCCCGCGGCGTCACGCCTGGACGCGGCTGTGCGACACGCCCGCGTTGCTGCGCAGCCGCTCGATCAGCCGCGGTGCGATCTGTGCGAGCGGCAGCACTTCGTGGGCGGCGCCGGCGGCGATCGCCTCTTTCGGCATGCCGAAGACGACGCAGCTGGCTTCGTCCTGCACCAGGTTGTGGGCGCCGGCGTCGCGCATCTCCTTCATCGCCGCGGCGCCGTCGGCGCCCATGCCGGTCAGCATGATGCCCACGGCGTTCGGCCCGGCCACGCGCGCGGCCGACTTGAACAGCACCTCGACCGAAGGGCGGTGCCGGTTTACCGGCTCGCCCTCGACGAGGCGGACGATGTAGTTGGCGCCGGAGCGCTCGACGCTCAGGTGCGCGGTGCCGCCGGGTGCGATGTAGGCGTGGCCCGGCAGGATGCGCTCGCCGTCGCGTGCTTCGGCGACGCGAATGCGGCACAGCCCGTCGAGCCGCGCCGCGTAGCTCTTCGTGAAGCCGGCCGGCATGTGCTGGGTGATCAAAACCGCCGGGCAATCGGGCGGCAGATTCATCAGCACTTCCCTGGTTGCCTCCGTGCCGCCGGTGGAAGCACCGATGAACACGATCTTCTCGGTCGACAGTCGGCCGATCGCGTTGACGGTTGCGCTGACGGGCGCGGCCGGTGTGTCGCCGGCCTTCGCGACGCCCGGCGCAGCGGCGCGCCGCATCTGCGCCATCGACGCGGCGCGCACCTTGTCGGTGATGTCGTCGGCCAGCAGCCGCAGGCCGTCGGCCACGCCGACCTTGGGCTTGGCGACGAAGTCGATCGCGCCGAGTTCGAGCGCGCGCAAGGTCACGTCGGCGCCGCGCTCCGTCAGCGTCGACACCATCACGACCGGCGTCGGCCGCAGCCGCATCAGCTTGCCGAGAAAGTCGAGGCCGTCCATGCGCGGCATCTCGACGTCGAGCGTGATCACGTCGGGATTCAGCGCGCGAATCATCTCGCGCGCGATCAGCGGGTCGGCCGCGGTGCCCACGCACTCCATGTCGCTCTGGCCGTTGATGATCGCAGCGAGCAGGCTGCGCACCAGCGCCGAGTCGTCCACCACCACCACACGGGTCTTGATCACGTGTGCTGCGCCTGGAAGAGGTCGACCGCGCCGCCGCTGGCGCTGGCGGGCGCGACCTGCTGCGCGGCGGCGCGGTCTTGCGCGGCGAGGGCCGCGGTGTTGCTCGACGCGAGCCGCTTGACCATCGCCTTGCCGCTGGCCGGCAGGAAGCACACCTTGCGCGGGTGTGGGCCGAGCACGTCCTTCGACATGATCGGGATGCGTTCGGTCTTCAGGTAGTCGACGACGAAGGCCGTGTTGCGCTCGCCGATGTTCATCGAGGTCATGCCGTCGATCACCTGGCCGCCGCCGAAGACCTTGGCCTCCATCGTCGCGCGGGTGGCGCCCTGTTTCATCATCGCGTTGATCAGCACTTCCATCGCGTACGAGCCGTAGCGGCCCGAACCGGCCGCGCCGTCGGGCAGCATGAAATGGTTCATGCCGCCGACCTTCGCCTCGCGGTCCCAGAGACAGGCGGCGATGCACGAGCCCAGCGTCGTCATGATCAGGATGTCTTCGTGGTGGACGAAGTATTCGCACGGCAGGATCTTCACCGCATCGCACTTGAAGAAGGCGTCGTGAAAGAAGAACGAGGCCTCGCCGGGTTGGCGCGGCTTGGCCTTCAGGGCATCGAGGCGCGCGGTCGATTGACGCGGCGCGGCGTGGCTCAGAACAGTGGACATGCGGGCGGTGTGGCTCAAAGCCGCTCGTAGATCGTCTTGCCACGCAGCCGGAACGAATCCTTCAGGTCGGTGAAGTTCTCGGAGTGGCCGACATACATCAGCCCCTTCGGCTTCATCGCGGCGTGGATCTGGCCGAGCACGCGGCGCTGCGTGGCGTTGTCGAAGTAGATCATCACGTTGCGACAGAACACGAGGTCGAACGGCTCGCCGAGCGGCCAGCGCGTGTCCATCAGGTTGTGCGGACGAAACTCGATCAGCCTGGCGAGCTCGGGCTTGATGCGCATGAGGCCGCTGTTCGCGCCGGTGCCGCGCAGAAAGTGCTGGCGCTGACGCTCGGGGCTCAGGCCGCGCGCGTCGACCGGGTAGGCGCCGCGCGCCGCGGTGGCGAGCACCCTGGTGTCGATGTCGCTGGCGACGATTCTCACGTCGGCATTCGGGCCGAGCGCCTCGGCGACGGTCATCGCGATCGTGTACGGCTCTTCGCCGGTCGACGCGGCATTGCACCAGATGCGCAGCGGTTTGCCGGCGCGCGCCTTCAGGTCGAGCAGCAGCGCGTCGAAGTGGTGTGATTCGCGAAAGAACGAGGTCAGGTTCGTCGTCAGGCAGTTGACGAACTCCTGCCACTCGGCGGCAGCGCCGGGGCCGGTGGCAGCGTCGAGCCACTGCAGGTACGCGCCGAACGAGCGGTGGCCGGTCTCGCGCAAGCGGCGCACCAGGCGGCTGTAGACCATGGCCTGCTTGCCGGCGTGCAGGCTGATGCCGGCGCGTGCGTAGATCAGGCCGCGCACCCGGTCGAAATCGCGGGCATCGAAGGTGAACTCGCCGTTGCCTGCAGTCGATGGCGCCTCCGGCGCGGGCTGCGGCGTGGCGGGGGCAAACGACTGGGCGGCGGCGCGCATGGAATCTCCGGGTCATGGGCTCGACCGAAGCCGGCGGGGTCGGTTGCTGCTGTCTTATCGGCCGCCGATTGACCTTCTTGAGTCGCCGCGCACGGCGCCGCCTCGGGCCGCTCTCTTGCATCGGATCGACCGGTTCACCGGGTGGCCCGCTGCTAGACTCGATCGTTTCCCCGCTCCCTTGCGCAGCCCCCGTTCGTGGACGCTCAGACCGAACCCGACTCGACTCACAACACCGCGCGGCTGCGGCTGGCGCCTGCCATGCAGCTCCTGGCGCAGTCGGGCCGGTCGTTGCCGGACCGGCGCGCGGTCGCACCGGTGGTCTGGATGCAGGCGGTGATCGACGCGCTGTGCGAGCT
>JANXVK010000198.1 GCA_025351675.1 Rhizobacter sp. | reverse complement strand
GGCGCCGCGCCGGCGCACGCCTGGTTCGTCGCGACCGGCGACACCGCGCGCGGCGTGCGCCAGCCGCTGTTTCCGCCGTCGGGGCTGTTGCGCCGCATCGGGGTCGAGGTCCACGTCGAGGCCGCGCCCGCGATCGAGAACGCGCGCCGCGTGCTGCTCTACCAGACCGGCGCGGTCAGCGTGTCGAAGCTGGACACGATCAAATGGGTGCCAGGCGCGCTCGCGGATCACCTGACCTCGTTCGGCGGCGTGCTCGAAGGCGGGCACGGCCAGATGTCGATCATCGACTGGATTGCCTCGGGCGCGACCGCGAGCTACGGCACGGTGTCGGAGCCCTGCGCGCACCCGCAGAAGTTCCCGCATCCGCAGATCCTGCTGCTCAACTACCTGCAGGGGGCGAGTGCGATCGAGGCGTACTGGCGCAGCGTCGCTTGGCCGCAGCAGGGCGTCTTCATCGGCGAACCGCTGGCGGCGCCGTTCGCGCGGCCTTGACCGCCGCTCTCACGCGAACGCGCCGACCGCGGCCCGGCCGCTGCGCACCGCACCTTCGAGTGTGGCCGGATAAGGGCCGGCGACGTGATCGCCGGCGGCGTGCAGGTTCGGCGCAATGCGCATCGGCGGGCGCTGCAGGCCGGGCGTGCAGCGAAAGGTCGCGCGCTTTTCGGTGAGCGTCTGCACGAGTGTCAACGGCAGACCGATCGCGGTGCGTGCCTGCGCGAGCGTGGCATTTGCAGTCGCCTCCATGCCGCGGTCGACCCAGGGCTGCGCGCCGCTGATCACGAATGCGAGCAGCCCGGCCGGCCCGCCGAGCTGGCCACGGTCGAACACGAATTGCGCGGGTGAGCGTTCATCGCTGCGCAACGCCAGCATCGGCTCGGCGAGCCGCACGCCGTCGCCCTGCAGGTAGACGGTGACGATCGGTTCGTAACGCAACGCGGCGGCCGTGCGCGACCACTCGGAAGCGATATCGCGTGTCAGGCGCGCGGCCTCGACCGGCGTGGTTGCGAGCACGACATGGTCGAAGCGCTCGCCGTCGAGCGACCAGCCATCGTCGTCTGCCGCCAAGCCTTCGACGCGCTGCTGCAAGTGCAGCGTAGCGCCAGCCTCGCTCAACCAGCGCTGTGCCGGCGCGGGCAGCAGCGCACTCAGGCTGACACGCGGCAGCAGCAGATCGGCCGAGCCGGGGCCGGAGAACAGAGCGTCTTTCAGCACGCGCAGGAACACGCTGGCGCTAGCGTCCACCGCGGGCGTGTTGAGTGCGGCGACGCACAACGGGTCGATCAGGTCGTTGCGGATCGCACCGGGCAAGCGCCGCGTCAGCTGGGCGACAGTCAGCGAAGGATCGCGGCGAAACCCGCTCGCGACCCAGCCCGCCGCCGCCGCGAGCAGCGCGATGCGCTCGCCGACACGCCAGCCGCGCTGGCGCAGCACCGCGCTACCGAACGCGAGCATCGGCGCGCCGGGCTTCAGCTGCAGCCCGACGCCATCCGGATACGTCACGCGCAGCGGCGTGCGCACGAATGCCTCGGCCAAGTCGACACCGACCGTGCGCATCAGCGCGAGCGTCTCGACATATGCACCGATCAGGATGTGCTGGCCGTTGTCGAGCGCCATGCCCGCCACGTCGACGCCCCGCGAGCGGCCGCCGAGCTGCGGCGCCATCTCGAACAGCGTGACGTGGTGACCGCGTCGCGTGGCGTCGATCGCCGCGGCCAGCCCGGCCCATCCGCCGCCGACGACGGCGACCCGCCTCACGCTCGCCACTAGCGCCCGCGCCAATTGGTGCGCATCGCGATCCAGAGCTTGCGCAATGGCGTGAGCGAGGTGCGCTGGTGCAGCACCTGGAAGTTGTCGGCCTCGATCTCGCGCAGCAGTGTGCGGTAGATGTTGGCCATCATCACGCCGGGTTTCTGCGCCGCGCGATCGGCCTCGGGCAGCAGCGCGAAAGCTTCGTCGTAGCAGCGGTGCGCGCGCTCGGCCTGGAACTTCATCAACGCGCTGAAGCGGTCGCTGTAGCCGCGGTTCAGGATCTCCTGCGCCTTCACGTCGAACTGCTTCAGTTCCGGCACCGGCAGGTAGATGCGGCCGCGGCGCGCGTCGTCGCCGACGTCGCGAATGATGTTGGTGAGCTGCATCGCCAAGCCCAGCTTGTGGGCGTAGTCAGTGGTCTCGGGCCGGGTGCGGCCGAAGATGCCCGCGGCCACTTCGCCGACCACGCCGGCGACCAGATGGCAGTAGCGCGCGAGTCCGGCGAAGTCGAGGTAGCGCGACTGCTCCAGGTCCATCTGGCAGCCTTCGATCACGGCGAGCAAGTGCTCAGCGCGGATGTCGAACGCAGCGGTGTGCGGCATCAGCGCCTTCGTCACGGGGTGGCTCGGATTGCCGGCAAAGGCCGAGCCAACCTCGTTGCGCCACCACGCGAGCTTGATCGCGGCGACCGAAGGGTCGCTGACCTCGTCGACCACGTCATCGACCTCGCGGCAGAACGCGTAGAACGCGGTGATCGCGGCGCGCCGCGGCGGCGGCAGGAACAGGAAGGCGTAGTAGAAGCTCGAGCCGCTCTTGGCGGCTTTGTCTTGCACGTATTGTTCGGGGGTCATGCGGACTTGTCAGCGATCAGCGGCGCATCTGGCCGCATCCACAGCGCGCGCCAGAGCAGCAGCGGTGCGCCGTACCAGTGCAGTCTCGGGCGCGTCTGCAGGGTGGTGTGGTCTATCGCGGTGATCTTCTCCAGAATGCGCAGTCCACCTTGCACAACGAGGCGCAGCTCCCAGCCGGCGCGGCCAGGAATCGCGTGCACCAGCGGCGCCCCGGCGAGCATCAAGTCTCTTGCCCAGTCGACCATGTCGGCGACGAGCGCGCGCACGTTCGGCGCATCGCGTTGCGCGAGCAGCGCCGGTGCGTCGACCGCGCGGCGCGCGCAATCGCTCGCCGGCACATAAAGGCGGCCGCGCGGGGTGTCGACGCTCAGGTCTTGCCAGAAGTTCGCGAGTTGCAGCGCGGTGCAGATCGCGTCGGATTGCTGCAGCGCCTGCGCCCCGCCGACGCCGTAGAGGTGCAACAGCAGGCGGCCGACCGGGTTCGCCGAACGGCGGCAGTAGTCGAGCAGTTCGGCGCGGTCGGCGTAGGTGGTCTTGGTCACATCCTGCTCAAAAGCGCTCAACAAGTCGGTGAGCAGCTCGACCGGCAGCGCGTGGCTGACGAGCACCGCGCGCAGCGGGCCGAACACCTGCGGCCAGCGCGCCGAGGTGGCACCGCCTTGGCATGCCGCGGCCAGATCGGCTCGGTACGCGGCCAGATCGGCGAGGCGCTGGGCGGGCGTCGCGTCGCCCTCGTCGGCGATGTCGTCGGCCGTCCGCGCGAAGTGGTAGATCGCGGCCACGGCCGGCCGCAACGCCGGCGGGCACAGCAGGGACGCCACAGGGAAGTTTTCGTAATGGTCGACGCTCACGGCAGCGATTGTCCATGGTGTTCGAGGTCGGCCGACGCGGGCAAGGTGCAGAACCAGTTCTTTCCGGATTCGAGCCGGCTCGAGATCATCGTCGACCTGTGGTTCCCGGAAGGCCCGTCGCACGCGGCGAACGAGGCCGTCACCAAGCGCGTCGAGGCGCGCGTGATGAAGCTCGACGGCGTCGACCACGTGGCCATCTGGGTGGGCAGCGGCCTCGAGCGCTTCGTGCTGGCGCTGGACGAGGTCTTCCCGCAGAGCAACGTGAGTCAGATGGTCGTGCTGCCGAAGAACCTGAAAGCGCGCGAGACGCTGCGCAAGATGCTGCCGGAACTGCTCGCCACCGAGTTCCCAGAAGTGCGCGGCCGCGCCAAGCTGCTGCCGAACGGGCCGCCGGTGGCCTATCCGGTGCAGTTTCGCGTCG
>JANXVK010000189.1 GCA_025351675.1 Rhizobacter sp. | reverse complement strand
GCTGTTCGGCTCGACGGCCTGCTCGGCCGCGCTGAAGACGCTCGTGACCGCGAGCCGCACGGATGTGTTCGAGAACGAATACAACCGCGTCATGGCGCGCTCGCTCGACGCCGGCAGCCAGCTCACCACCGCACTCGCCGCGGCACCGACGATCAACACCGTATTCCCGGCCGGCAACGCGCTGGCCGATCAGCTCAAGCTTGTCGCGCGGATGATCTCGAACGCCGACGCGATCGGCGCGAAGCGGCAGGTCTTCCTCGTCTCGATCGGCGGTTTCGACAACCACGACGGCCTGGCCACGATCCACCCCGGGCTGCTGACGACGGTGGCCGACGCGATGAGCGCGTTCTACAAGGCGACGGTCGAGCTCGGCGTCGCCAACCAGGTGACGGCATTCACCGCCTCCGACTTCGGCCGCACCGCCACCGGCAACGACGGCTCCGACCACGGTTGGGGCAGCATGCACTTCATGCTCGGCGGCGCGGTCAACGGCGGGCGCTTCTACGGCACCGCGCCGGCGGTCGCGAACAACGGGCCCGACGATGTCGGCCAGGGCCGGCTGCTGCCGAGCACCTCGGTCGATCAGTACGCGGCCACGCTCGGCAAGTGGTTCGGCATCAGCGACACCTCTTTGTTGACCGTGTTGCCGAACCTCGTCAACTGGAACGTCAGCCAGCGCAATCTCGGCTTCGTCTAACGCCGCCGCAGACTCGCCTTCAAGGCTTCGATCTCGTCCATCAGATCGAGTGCGAGCGCGACGCCGGGCGCGTTGATCTCGAGCTCGCGGGTCAGCGTGACCGCGAGCCGTGCGCGGCGCAGCGAGGCACCGGCAAAGCGCCATTCGGGCGGCGAGTTGCCGATCGGTCGCAGCACGCCTTCGACGACCCAGACGTGGACCTCCTCCTCGGCGGCGCGGCAGGCGCGGGCCAGCTCGGCGAGCGTCAGCTGCGTGTCGTCGTCGAGCAGGGTGGCGGTGAGGTGGGAGCTCATGGCGTTCATCCCTTCAGAGGAGCGCGGGGGTTGAAGTCGAACGACGCGGCGAAGGCGTCGTAGGCCGCCTTTGACTTTGCGCCCTCGGCGGGTGGCAGCGCGATCGCAAGCACGACGTAGAGATCGCCCGCCGGGTTGCCTGGAATGCCTTTGCCCTTGAGCCGCAGCTTTCGGCCGGCCACCGAGCCGGCCGGGATCGTCAGCTCCACGTCGCCATCGGGCGTGCCCGCGCTGACGCTGGCGCCGAGCGCGGCCTCCCACGGCGCGAGCGGCAGGTCGACGTAGACGTCGCGGCCGTCGACGCGAAAGCGCGGATGCGGGTTGAAGCCGATCTCAAGGAACAGATCACCCGCCGGCCCGCTGCCCATTCCCGGCCCACCTTGGCCCGCAAGCCTCAGTTGCTGGCCCGCGCGAATGCCTTTCGGAATGTTGATCTCAAGGGTGCGCTCGCGCATCACGCCGCGGCCCTCGTCGTCGAGCGCGGGCATGCGCAGCGAGATGCTGCGCTGCGCGCCCTGGAACGCGTCTTCGAGGTCGATCATGACCTTGGCGTGGTGGTCCTGGCCGGGCATCTGCATGTCGGGGCGGCGCGCGCCACCGGTGCCAGCGCCACGCCCGGCACGGGCGCGGCCGAACAGCGACTCGAAGAAGTCGCTGTGGTCGGCGCTGCCGAATCCGGCGTCGTCGCCGCGGCCGCTGAACTCGAAGCCGGCGTCCCAGCCCGGCGCCGGTTGAAAGTCCTGCGGGCCGCCGCGCGCGGCGCCACCGGCCGCCTGCTGGCGCTCCCACTGGCTGCCGGCCGCGTCGTAGGCGGCACGCTTCTCGGGGTCGCGCAGCACCTCGCTCGCCTCGCCGATTTCCTTGAAGCGGGCTTCGGCGTCACCCTCCTTGCTGACGTCGGGATGGAACTTGCGCGCCAGTTTGCGGTAGGCGCTCTTGATGTCGTCGGCCGACGCGTCACGCGCCACGCCAAGGGTCTTGTAATAGTCCTTGAACTCCATCGCTTCGGCCTCTCGCGGATCAGTGGTGGTGCGCGTGGTGACCTGCAGGCTCGGCGACAGACGCGGGTGGCGCACCTTCGCACAGGATCATGAACGGCTCGCGCACCACCTGCAGCGTCACATGGCCGATCTTGAAGCGCTCGCGCAACTGGTTTGTCGCGGTTTCGAAGAACGGGTCGTCGGGGTGGCCGGCGGGCATCACGAGGTGCGCGGTCAGCGCCACGTCGGTGGTGCCGGTCGCCCAGACGTGCAGGTCGTGCACGCGGGCGACGCCAGGCAGGGTCTCGAGCACCTTGCGCACCGCGATCAGGTCGATGTGCTCGGGCACGCCGTCGAACATCAGCCGCAGCGACTGGCGGAACAGGCCCCAGGTGCCGATCACGATCACCGCCGCGATGACGAGACTGGCGACCGGGTCGAGCCAGCCCCAGCCGGTCCAGAGCGCGAGCGCGCCGACCACCACCACGCCGGCCGACACCAGCGCGTCGCTCGCCATGTGCAGGTAGGCGCCGCGGATGTTGATGTCGCCGTCCTTGCCGGCGCCGCGCATGAAGAGCAGCGCGGTGCCCAGGTTCACGACGATGCCGATCGCCGCGACGATCATCACCGTGACACCCTGCATCGGCTCGGGCGCGCCGAGTCGGCCGATCGCCTCCCAGGCGAGCGAGCCCATCGCGACCAGCAGCAAGACCGCGTTGAAAAACGCCGCGAGGATGGATGCACGCTTCCAGCCGTAGGTGTAGCGCGCATCGGGCCTCAGCTTGCCGGCAAGCGCGCCGCCCCAAGCCATCACGAGGCCGGCGACGTCGCCGAGGTTGTGACCGGCGTCGGCGAGCAGCGCGAGCGAATTGACCTTCCAGCCGTAGAAGGCCTCGATCGCGACGAACAGGATGTTCACCGAGATGCCGATCGCGAACGCGCGGTCGAAGCTGACCGGCGCGTGATGGTGCGCGTGGCCGGCGTGGCCGTGGCCCGCGTGGTCGTGGTGGTCGTGGCCTTCGTGGCCGTGGTCGTGGTGCGCGTGCGGGTCTGCCATGGCGGCAGTGTGACTCAGCTTGGCGCGCCGATGTGCAGGCGGGGTTGTGGCCCGTGCGGCTTCAGCCCAGCTCGGCGCGCATCGCGTCGATCACTGCCCTGTAGCTCGGCTGGCCGAAGATCGCGCTGCCGGCCACGAAGGTGTCGGCACCGGCATCGGCGGCCGCACGGATGTTGTCGACCTTGATGCCGCCATCGACTTCGAGGCGAATGTCGCGCCCGCTCGCGTCGATCAGTTTGCGAATGCGTTCGATCTTCTTCAGCGAACCGGGGATGAAGCTCTGCCCGCCGAAGCCCGGGTTCACGCTCATCACGAGAACCAGCTCGATCTCGTCGATGGTCCAGTCGAGTTCGTCGAGCGACGCGGCCGGGTTGAACACGAGGCCGGCGCTGCAGCCTTCGGCGCGGATCAGCTGGATCGTCCGGTCGACGTGCGCGCTCGCCGCCGGGTGGAAGCTGATGCGGTCGGCGCCGGCCTTCGCGAATGCGATCGCGAGCGCATCGACCGGCTGCACCATCAGGTGCACGTCGATCGGCACCTTGGTGCCGTCGGCGCGCACCGCATGCTTGCGCAATGCCTCGCAGACCATCGGGCCGAAGCTCAGGTTCGGCACGTAGTGGTTGTCCATCACGTCGAAGTGGATCCAGTCGGCGCCGGCGGCGATCACATCGCGCAGTTCGTCGGCGAGGTGGCCGAAATCGGCGGAGAGAATGCTCGGGGCGATGCGGTAGGTTCGGTTCGACATGGTGGGCGATCGGGTTTGGGGCGGATTCTAGGTGCGCGCTCGAACCTCCGAACGGCGTTGCTGCCAGAATCCGCCGCATGCCGCACCCCGAACTGACCAGCACCGTCACCGTCCGCCACCTGCCCGAACAGTCCGACGCCGTGACCGGCCAGCATGCGTTCGCGTACACGGTGACGATCCGCAACAGCGGAGACATCTCGGCGCAGCTGGTCGCGCGCCACTGGGTCATCACCGATGCGACAGGCCACACCGAAGAAGTGCGCGGGCTCGCAGTCGTCGGCCATCAGCCTTTGCTGAAACCCGGCGAGAGCTTCGAGTACACGAGCGCGACGCGCCTTTCCACACCGCAAGGCACGATGCGCGGCACCTTCTTCTGCATCACCCAAGACGCGCAGTGGTTCGAGGCGCCAGTGCCCGAATTCGGCCTGACGCTGGCCTCGTCGCTGCATTGATGGTGACGAAGAAGGCGAAGAAAAGTCGTGGCCGCGGCGGCTGGGACCTGACCGCGCTGCTCAACGCGGCCGACCCGAAAGCGAGCCTGCCCGAGCGACACCTGTGGCTGATCCGGCTGATGGAGTGGCTGCGGCACGCGCCGGTGGAGACACCAGCGCTCGCCAAGACCTCTCCGGTGGAGTCACCCGCGCCCTCCGCCCCGATGGCGCTCGACACGCAGACCCAGTCCACCGCCACGCCGCGGCCGGTGCTGCGCCTGCGCCATCTGCTCGGCGTGCTCGACCGTCACCCCGAGCACCACGAACGCGTCTCGCTGTTGCTGCGCCGGATCTGGGCCGAGGTCGACAACGCCGCGCTGCTGGCCGACTTCGGCTTCGCGCCGCGCATGGACCTGTGGGGCGAGCTCGGCCACCGCATCCGCGCGCGTGTGCTGCCGCTGACGCCGGCCACCACCGATCTCGGCGAGCTGTTCGCGATGCTGTTTCCGCATGCCGACGATGCCGCCTGGCTGCTCGCGATTGACGACGCCACGCTCGACAGCCTGCGCAGCTACGTCGCGCCACAACGCGGCAGCCACGCGTGGCGCGCGCCGTTTCTCGACGCGATCGTGTTCCTCGCGAGCGCGGTGCGCGCTTCGGGCTTCGCGCCGGCGATGCGGCAGCGCATGAGCGCCGAGCTGCTTGCCGAGCGGCCGTTCCGCCAGCTCGCGCGCGTCGCCGAACAGTTCAGCGACCACGCGCAGGCGCTGGGCAGCGAGAGGGCACCCGGCGCGTCGAACGAAGGCCAAGCCACGCCCGCCACCGAAGCCGCGATGCTGCAGGAAGCGCAGTACCTGCGCGCGCTGCTCGACACCTGCCGGCGCTGCGCCGCCAGCGTGCACGAGCACCTCGAGGCGCATGGCGTCTCGGTCGACGTGGTGTTCGAGGTCGATCAGCTGCGCGAGCGCACGCACCGCATCGACTCGCTTTTGACCTGCGTCATCAGCCCCGAGCCGGCGCGCGAGATCACGCGGCTGCTGGCCGAACTCGTGCGCACCGCCGACGAACGCCGCAGCATTCGCGGCCTGCTCGGCAGCCACTACTCGCTGCTCGCGCGCAAGGTCGCCGAGCGCAGCGCCGAGACCGGCCAGCACTACATCACGCGCACCCGCGCCGAGTACCGGCAGATGCTGCTGAGCGCGGCCGGTGGCGGCGCGGTGCTGGCCGCGACCACCTTCATCAAGTTCGCGGTACTCGCGCTGGCGCTCTCGGCGTTCTGGGGCGGCTTCTGGGCCGGCGTGAACTATGCGGCGAGCTTCGTGCTGATCCAGTTGCTGCACTTCACGGTCGCGACCAAGCAGCCGGCGATGACGGCGACCGCGATGGCCGAGAAGCTGGCCGACCTGTCGACCGACGAGCACGTCGAAGGCTTCGTCGACGAGGTCGCGCAGCTGATCCGCTCGCAGGCCGCCGGCATCTTCGGCAACCTGGCGCTGGTCGCGCCGATCGTGCTCGCGCTGCAGCTCGGCTGGGGCGCCGTGTTCGGCGCGCCTTTGATCGGCCACAAGGAGGCGCAGCACCTGCTGGAGTCGCTCACGCTGCTGGGCTGGACGCCGGTCTTCGCTGCGTTCACCGGCGTGCTGTTGTTCGCGAGCTCGCTGATCGCCGGCTGGGTCGAGAACTGGTTCGTCTGGCACCGGCTCGACAGCGCGATCGCCTGGAACCCGCGCATCGTCTCGACGCTCGGCGCGACGCGCGCGCAGCGCTGGGGCGCGTACTGGCGCAAGAACATCTCGGGCTTCGCGTCG
>JANXVK010000177.1 GCA_025351675.1 Rhizobacter sp. | reverse complement strand
CGCGAGCAGGGCTTCGTCGATCTCGCGCGGCGCGATGTTCTCGCCGCCCTTGATGATCAGCTCCTTGATGCGGCCGGTGACGAAGAAGAAGCCGTCGGCGTCGCGGTGGCCGAGGTCGCCGGTGCGCAGCCAGCCATCGGGGGTGAAGGTCGCGCGTGTGGCTTCGTCGTTCTTGTAGTAGCCGCGCATCACGTTCGGGCCACGGATCGCGAGCTCGCCGGTCGTGCCATCGGCGACGGGTTGAAGCGCCGCGTCGATCACGCGCGCGTCGCAGCCCGAGGCGAGGCCGACCGAGCCGAGCTTGCGCTGCGCTGGGTCGAGCGGGTTCGAGAACGCCGGCGCGACGGTTTCGGTCAGTCCCATCGTCTCGACGATGCCGATGCCGAACTTCGCCTCGAAGGCGCGGTGGTGCTCGGGCGGCAGCGCCGCCGAGGCCGAGCGGCAGAAGCGGATGTGGGCGGTCTGCTCGGGCGCTGCCGCCTCGCCTTCGAGAAGGTACGAGATCATCGTCGGCACGACGTTGATCCACGTGCAGCCGGCGGCATGTTCCCAGAAGCGCGCGGCCGAGAACCTGGCCGGCATCGCGAGGCTGCCGCCGTGTGCGAGCGGTGCCAGCATCGTCACCGCGAACGCATTGATGTGGTACAGCGGCAGCACCGCGAGCACGCGGTCGGCGGCGGTGAGGTGATGCTCGGCGCTGATCGCGCGGGCGTTGGCCGCGAGATTCGCCTGCGTCAGCATCACGCCCTTGGGCACGCCGGTCGTGCCGGAGGTGTACATCAGCAGCGCGACCGCGTCGGGCGCGGGCGGCGGCAGCGCCGCTTCGGCGGCTTCGTCGGGCAGCGTGATGCCGTCGGGGTCGGCGACGATCACCGCGACCTCGCGGTCGAGCTTCGCGAGCAGCGCGCGCACGCGCGCCTCCCACTCGGGCGCGACGCACACGAGTTTGCAATCCGAGTGCTCCAGCACGTAGCGCATCTGCTCGGGTTGCGACAGCAGGTTGACCGGGTTCACGACGATGCCGGCATGCATCGCGCCGAGCAGCACGCGCAGCGTTTGCAGCCCGTTGGGCATGACGAGCGAAACGGTGTCGCCGGCGCCGATGCCATGCGACCGCAGCAGCGCACCGATGCGGCGGCACGCCGCCGCGAGCTCGCCGTAGCGCAACGTTTGCCCGGTAACGAGGCCGAGCGCGTAGACCGCGTCGGGCGCCGCGCTCGCACGCTGTTCGATCAGCGCGTGAACGGTGTCGGCTGTGGCGTCGCCGAGGTCAGCGCTCACCGTACCGCTCGAAGAACGCGCCGAAGATATCTGCCTCGCTCGGCATGCGTTCGGCGATCGGCCGCGAGACGCGCGTGATGTTCAGGTAGTGTCGGTAGTTCATGTTGTCGGAAAAGTTGTTCTTGCCCCACGTGCCGCAACCCATCGAGAGCGAGAACGGCAGGCCGTTGTCGAAGCTGCCGCCGGTCGCGATGCAATGCGCTTGGTCGACGATCACGCGCGCGACCGGCAGCGTCAGGCCGAGTTCAAGCGCACGCTCGGGCACCGCACTGTGCAGCCCGACCGAATGCCCCGCGCCCTCGAACGCGTAGATTCGCGCGACGATCTGCGCGGCCGCCGCGAAGTCGGCCGCGCGGTACAACGCGAGCACCGGGCTGAGCTTCTCGCCCGAGTACGGGTGATCGTGGCCGACGCCGTCTTCCTCGACCATCAGGATGCGCGGTTCGCGCGCCGCGATGGCGTCGAAGCCGGCCTTCTTCGCGATCGCGGTCGCCGATTGCCCGATCACCGCCGGCGAGAGCTTGCCGTCGGGCCACATCAGCGCCTGCAGCGTCGCCTTCTGCGCCGCGTTCAGCAGCACCGCGCCGCGCGCTTCGAGCGCCGCGACCATCGGCGCGCGGATCGCGTCGACCAGAACCAGGCTGTTTTCCGACGAGCAACTGGTGGCGTTGTCGAAGGTCTTCGACAGCACGATGCGATCGGCCGCGAGGCCGACATCGGCGGTCTCGTCGACGATGCCGGCGACATTGCCCGCGCCGACGCCGAACGCCGGCGTGCCGCTTGCGTACGCGGCGCGCACGTTGGCTTGCGAGCCGGTCGCGACGACCAAGTCGCACAGCGTCATCAACTCGGCGGTCGACTGCTTGTTGATCGGTGCCGGCAGCAGTTGCACCAGGTCACGCGGCGCGCCGACGCGATCGAGCTGTGCGTGGATGAACTCGACCAGCCGCGCGCCGGTGCTCCAGCCCTTCGGCGAAGGTGCGACGATGACCGCGTTGCGGCCCTTCAGCGCGTTGATGATCTTGTTGGCCGGCGTCGCGCCCGGGTTCGTCGACGGCGTGATCGCACAGACCACGCCGACCGGCCGCGCGATCTCGACGATGCCGGTGGTCGCGTCT
>JANXVK010000162.1 GCA_025351675.1 Rhizobacter sp. | reverse complement strand
GTCAGCCATCCAGTGGCCTTCACTATAGAAAACGGAGTCAAGATGAACGGTTTGATGATGCAGCAACCACTGCTGATCTCTTCGCTGCTGATGCATGCCGAGCGCCACCATGGCGCCCAGGAAGTGGTGTCGCGCCGGGTTGAAGGTGACATCCATTGCATCACTTACCGCGAACTTGCAGCGCGCTCGCGCCGCATGGCCAAGGCCCTGGCCGCCCTCGGCGTGCAGTCCGGCCAGCGCGTGGCCACCCTGGCCTGGAACGGCTACCGCCACATGGAGCTGTACTACGCGGTGTCAGGTTCGGGCGCCGTCCTGCACACCCTCAATCCGCGCCTCCACCCCGATCACGTCGTCTACATCGCCGACCATGCCGAAGACCAGGTGCTGTTCTTCGACATGACCTTTCTGCCGCTGGTCGAGGCGGTCGCCGGGCGCGTCAAGACCATCAAGACCTTCGTCGCGATGACCGACCGCGCGCACATGCCGAAGGAATCGAAGATCCCGAACCTGCTGTGTTTCGAGGACTTGGTCGACGCGAACAACGACACGTTCGAGTGGCCGACCTTCGACGAGAACCTCGCCTCGTCGCTCTGCTACACCAGCGGCACCACCGGCAACCCGAAGGGCGTGCTCTACAGCCACCGCTCGACCGTGCTGCACACCTTCGCGATCGCGCTGCCCGATGCGCTGAACGTCTCGGCGCGCGACACGATCCTGCCGGTCGTGCCGATGTTTCACGTCAACGCCTGGGGCCTGCCGTACGCGGCCTGCATGATGGGCGCGAAGCTCGTCTTCCCGGGCGCGGGCCTGGACGGCAAGTCGCTCTACGAGCTGTTCGAGGCCGAGAAGGTCACGATCTCGGCCGGCGTGCCCACCGTGTGGCAAGGCCTGCTCGCCTACGTCGAGGCCAACGGCCTGAAGTTCTCGACCATGCGCCGCACCGTGATCGGTGGCTCGGCCTGCCCACCGGCGATGATGAAGGCGTTCGAGCAGGGTTACGACGTCAACGTGCTGCATGCCTGGGGCATGACCGAGATGAGCCCGGTCGGCACCGCGGCCGTGATCAAGGGCAAGCACCTGGCGATGTCGCAGGACGATCGCATGGCAGTGCAGAACACGCAGGGCCGCGCGGTCTACGGCGTCGACATGAAGATCGTCGGCGAGAACGGTGAGTCGCTGTCATGGGACGGCAAGCAATCCGGCGAGCTGCTGGTGCGCGGGCCGTGGGTCATCAACGAATACTTCAAGGGCGAAGGCGGCAGCCCCCTGGTCGACGGCTGGTTCCCGACCGGCGACGTCGCCACGATCGACGCCGACGGCTACATGCACATCACCGACCGCAGCAAGGATGTGATCAAGTCCGGCGGCGAATGGATCGGCTCGATTGACCTCGAGAACATCGCGATGGCGAACCCGAAGGTCGCGATGGCCGCCTGCATCGCCGCCAAGCACACGAAGTGGGACGAGCGGCCGCTGCTGATCGTCGTCAAGAAGCCGAACGTCGAGCTGACGCGCGAGGAACTGCTCGCATTCTTCGAGGGCCGCATCGCCAAGTGGTGGACGCCCGACGATGTCGTCTTCGTCGACGCGATCCCGCTCGGCGCGACCGGCAAGATGCTGAAGAATCGGTTGCGCGAGCAGTACGGCGATCAGTTGCTGAAGCAGGGTTGAGCGCGACTTGCATTTAGGCGCCCTCAGCGCGGCCCTCGCCTTTGTCTGGTGGGGGCTGTTCCCGCTCTATTTCCGCATCGTCGCCGGCACCGCGCCTGGCGAGGTACTCGCGCACCGCATCGTCTGGTGCCTGCTGTTTCTCGCCGGCGTGCTGACGCTGCGGCGCCAGTGGGCTTGGCTGCCGCAGGCGATGTGCCAGCCGAAGGTGCTGGCCGCCTTCACCGCGAGCGCGCTGCTGATCGCGGCGAACTGGCTGACCTACATCTGGTCGGTCAGCAACGACCACGTGATCGACGCGAGCTTGGGTTACTTCATCACGCCGCTGTTCAACGTGCTGCTTGGCTACACGCTGCTGCACGAGCGGCCGCGCCGCGTGCAGTGGGTCGCGTTGGGCGTCGCCACGCTCGGCGTGGTCTGGCTCACCGTGCAGACCGGCAAGCTGCCGTGGATCGCGCTGGTGCTCGGGATCACGTTTGCGTGCTACGGGTTGCTGCGCAAGGTCGCAGTGCTGGGGCCGCTCGAAGGCCTGACGCTGGAAACGATTGTGCTCGGCCCGCTGGCGCTCGCTGCGCTCGCGTTCTGGGCGCGACAAGGCACCGGCACCTTCCCGTCGGCCGAACTCGCGACCAACGTCTGGCTGATCGCGCTCGGCCCGATCACCGCGGTGCCGCTGCTGATGTTTGCGGCCGGCGCGCGCAGCCTGTCGATGACGACGCTGGGGCTGCTCCAGTACATCGGGCCGACGATCCAGCTCGCGGTCGGCGTGTGGGTTTTCAACGAACCGTTCACGCCGGCGCGACTGATCGGCTTCGCCTGCATCTGGCTCGCACTGCTGATCTACACGCTCGACAGCTGGCGGGTCAGCCGGCTCGCGCCGACGTCGGCCTGACGCGTCGAGCGCAGAACATCAAGCCGCGACCGCCTCGGGCACCGCGCTGCGGATCAGGTGATCGAACGCCCCGAGCGCGGCCTTCGCGCCATCGCCTGTCGCGATGATGATCTGCTTGAACGGCACGGTCGTCACGTCGCCGGCCGCGAACACGCCGGGCACCGAAGTCTGGCCGCGGTTGTCGACGACGATCTCCCCGTGGCGTGACAACTCCAGCGTGCCCTTCAGCCACTCCGAGTTCGGCACGAGGCCGATCTGCACGAACACGCCTTCGAGCTCGACGCGTTTCGATTCGCCATTGGCACGGTCGGTGTAGGTCAAGCCGTTGACCTTGCCGTCAGCGCCGGTGATCTCGGTCGTCTGCGCCTGAGTGTGGATCACTACGTTCTTCAGGCTCTTCAGCTTCGAGATCAACACCGCATCGGCGCGCAACTGGTCACCGAACTCGAACAAGGTCACGTGACCGACGATGCCGGCCAGGTCGATCGCCGCCTCGACACCCGAGTTGCCACCGCCGATCACCGCGACGCGCTTGCCCTTGAACAGCGGGCCGTCGCAGTGCGGGCAGTAGGCCACGCCCTTGTTGCGGTATTCCTGCTCGCCCGGCACGTTGACCTCGCGCCAGCGCGCACCGGTCGACAAAATCACGGTCTTGCTGTGCAGCGTCGCGCCGTTCGCGAGTTGCACGCCGATCAGGCCGCCGGCTTCGGCCGCCGGGATCAGCTTCTCGGCGCGCTGCAGGTTCAGGATCTCGACGTCGTACTGCTTCGCGTGCTGCTCCAGTGCCGCGGCGAACTTCGGCCCGTCGGTTTCGAGCACCGAGATGAAGTTCTCGATGCTCATCGTGTCCATCGTCTGCCCGCCCATGCGCTCGGCGAGCATGCCGGTGCGGATGCCCTTGCGCGCGGCATACACGGCCGCGGCCGCGCCCGCCGGCCCACCGCCGACGATCAACACGTCGTAGGCTTCCTTGGCGCTCAGCTTGACGGCATCGCGCGCCGCGGCGCCGGTGTCGAGCTTCTTGACGATTTCTTCGACGTCCATCCGGCCTTGGCCGAAGTGCTTGCCGTTCAGGAAGACCATCGGCACCGCCAAGATCTGGCGGTCTTCCACTTCCTTTTGGTACAGGCCACCGTCGATCACGACGCTGCTGATGCGCGGGTTCAGCACTGCCATCAGGTTCACCGCCTGGACCACGTCCGGGCAGTTGTGGCAAGTCAGTGACATGTAGGTCTCGAAGCGGAAGTCCGCGTCGAGGTTCTTGATCTGCTCGATGAGTTCGGCCTCGATCTTCGGCGGGTGGCCGCCGACCTGCAACAACGCCAAGACGAGCGAGGTGAACTCATGCCCCATCGGGATCGCCGCGAAACGAATGCGCGGCGCCTCGCCGATGCGGTTCAGCGCGAACGACGGCCTGCGGGCATCCGTGCCATCGGTCTTCAAGGTGATCTTGTCGCTCAGCGAAATGATGTCCTGCAACAGGCCATGCATCTCTTGGGCCGCGGCGCTGTCGTCCAGCGACGCGGTGATCTCGAAAGGCAGCTTCACGCGTTCGAGGTAGGCCTTGAGCTGTGCCTTCAGGTTGGCGTCCAACATCGCGCGAACTCCTTGATTGGTCGAAGAGGGCTCGGGCCGGCGCCGGGCCGCCGTGGGCCACGAAGTGGCGCTTCGTGACCCCTGCGACCCCAGCACCTGCCCGGCGGGTGGTGGCGTACTCGCCACCGGGTGCTACATCAGATCTTGCCGACCAGATCAAGCGAAGGCCTGATCGTCGAAGCGCCTTCGTTCCACTTTGCCGGGCAGACTTCGCCCGGGTGGGCGGCTGTGTACTGGGCGGCCTTCAGCTTGCGCACGGTCTCCTTGACGTCGCGGGCGATCTCGGGCGAGTGCACCTCGGCGGTCTTGATGACGCCGTCCGGGTTGATCACGAACGTGCCGCGCAGCGCCATGCCGTCCTCGGGGATGTGCACGCCGAACATGTTGGTCAGCACGTGGGTCGGGTCGCCGATCAGCGGAAACTTCGCCTTGCCGACAGCCGGCGAAGTCTCGTGCCACACCTTGTGCGCGAAGTGCGAATCGGTGGTGACGATGTACACCTCGGCCTCCATCTTCTGGAACGCGGCGTAGTTGTCGGCCGCGTCTTCGACTTCGGTCGGGCAGTTGAACGTGAACGCGGCGGGCATGAAGATAAACACCGACCACTTGCCCTTCAGGCTCTGCTCAGTGATTTCGATGAACTTGCCGTTCTTGAACGCTTGAACCTTGAAGGGCTGGACTTGGCTGTTGATCAGGGACATGGGTACTTTCTTTGGAGAGAGTGAGCGGGTTGGGCGAAATATACGGGTTAATACTAACCTATTCAACATCCAAGTTCGATTGAGCCTGACTATTAACGGCATAGAGGAAAGCCGGGGTGTCGCCGGCTGTTCAGGTGCACGCCACGGCTGCTACCGGAAGTCGCCCGCCAAGCTGGCCAGCGTCTCGGCGGCGATCGGCGTGGGCGCGGGATAGTTGGTGTGATCGCAACCCAGCTTGACGGCCGCGCCCGCGGGCACCGCCTGCCGCGCCGCCGGCGAAAACTCCAAGCGCACCAAGTGCACCGCCGAAGTCTTCTCGTTGTTCTCGCGATCGAGGTCGTCGTCGGCGATCGCGCCCTTCAGATTCTTCTCACCTCAGCCTCGAAGGCGCACGGCCCGTCGGGGCCGGGAGTTTGCTAGACTTGTGGCCGATGTGGGGGGGTAGCTCAGCTGGGAGAGCGTCGCGTTCGCAATGCGAAGGTCGTGAGTTCGATCCTCATCCTCTCCACCACATGTCTCCAGTGAGAAACGGGCCTTTGCGGCCCGTTTTTCTTTGCCGGCGACAACCGAGTGGTGACCCTGTCCCGGCAAAGAGGACCATTCAGTTGCGGAGTAAACGGCAACCGACGTTCCTGCCGCTCCTGATCCGGAGTGGTAACGCCGCGCATATGCGCTCACCAGATAGGGAAAGCATTTCTTGTTGCTTCCGTGATTGACGATCTCTCGGGATACTGCGCCATCCACAACCCTTCGGAGCTGCCCATGGCCAGCCTGAGACTCGGCGACACGGCCCCTGACTTCACTCAGCACTCCAGCGCTGGTGACATCCACTTCCACCAGTGGCTCGGCGACAGCTGGGGCGTGCTGTTTTCGCACCCGGCCGATTTCACGCCGGTATGCACCACCGAACTCGGCCTCACGGCCAAGCTCAAGGACGAGTTCGCCAAGCGCAACGTGAAAGCGATCGCGCTGTCGGTCGACCCGGTCGACTCGCACGAAAAGTGGATCGCCGACATCAACCGCACGCAGAACACGCAGGTCAATTTTCCGATCATCGCGGACGCCGACCGCAAGGTCTCGGAGCTCTACGACCTGATCCACCCAAACGCCAGCACCACCGCCACGGTGCGCTCGCTGTTCGTGATCGACCCGGCCAGGAAGGTGCGGCTGATCATCACCTACCCAGCCAGCACGGGCCGCAACTTCGACGAGATCCTGCGTGTGATCGATTCGCTGCAACTGACCGAATACCATTCGGTCGCCCCGCCGGGCAACTGGAAGGACGGCGACGACGTGGTGATCGTGCCCTCGCTGCAAGACCCGGAACTGATCAGGAAGAAGTTCCCGAAGGGCTTCACCGCCGTCACGCCTTGGCTGCGTCTGACGCCGCAGCCCAACAAGTAGACCCTTCGCGCTCACCCTTCAGCATCGCCGGGCACCGAACGCCCGGCTTCTCATTTGTGACCCCATGAACTTTCAACAGCTGCGCTCCGTGCGCGAAGCGCTGCGCTGCGGCTTCAACCTCACCGAAGTGGCCAAGGTGCTGCACACCTCGCAGCCGGGCGTGAGCCGCCAGATCCGCGAACTCGAGGAAGAACTCGGCGTCGACCTGTTCGTGCGAGCCGGCAAGCGCCTGACCTCGCTGACCGAGGTCGGCGCGTTGATCGTGCCCATCATCGAAAACATGCTGAACGACGCCGAAAGCCTGAAGCGTGCCGGCGAAGAATTTACGCAACAGGCGTCGGGTCGGCTCTCGATCGCAACGACCCACTCGCAAGCGCGTTATGCCTTGCCCGGCGCGGTGCGCGACTTCCGCCAGCGCTACCCGCAGGTGAGCCTCAATCTTCACCAGGGCACGCCCGATCAGGTGGCCGAGATGCTGGTTTCGGGCGAGGCCGACATCGGCATCGCCACCGAGGCGCTCGCCTCTTACGACGCGCTCGTGGCCCTGCCCTGCTTCCGCTGGACCCACAGCGTGATCGTGCCGCCTGGCCACGCACTGCTCGATGGCGCACCGCTCACGCTGGAGCGCCTATCCGAGTACCCCATCATCACCTACAACCCGGGCTACACCGGGCGCACGCACATCGACGAGGCCTTCGACAAGGCCGGTATCGAGATCGACCTCGTGATCACCGCGATGGACGCCGACGTGATCAAGACCTACGTCGGCCTGGGCCTGGGCGTGGGCATCGTCGCTTCGATCGCGTTCGACGACGAGCGCGACCGCGACCTGCGTGCGATCGATGCACGCCACCTGTTCGAGATCAACCTGACCAAGCTCGCGGTGCGTCGCGGCAGCTTCCTGCGCAGCTACGTCTACGACTTCATCGAGACCTTCGCGTCGTCGCTGAAGCGCGCGGTCGTCGAGCGGGCGATGAGTACCGCCCCCGGAACGCAGATCGAACTGTGACGCGTCAAATCATGGCAGCGGGGTCGGTGAGTTCGGTCTCCAGGGCCATGCCGGTACCGACCGAAAAGCGCGTGATGCGCCGCGGCTTCAGGTGCACCAGGCTGCCGTTGCGAAGGTCGAGCCGATCGCGCAGCGCGGTGTAGTCGCTGCGTGTCATTTCGACATCGACGAAGCTGCCGTCATCGAGGCGCTTGAACTCGATGCGCGTCTGCGGCCCGACCGTCAGCGCCTGCGAAAGCGTCACGGCCAGCGTGCCTTCCTGCGCCTCGGCCACGATCTCGAGTTCGTGCGGACGCACGTAGCTCACTTCCTCGGCCTGCGCCGTGCCACCGGGCGCGTGGCCGAAGCGGCCATGGAACAGGTTCACGTCACCGAGGAACTGCAACACGAAAGGCGTGGCCGGGTGGTCGTAGACCTCGTCGGGTGCGCCGTCCTGCTCGATGCGGCCCTGGTTCATCACGACGACACGGTCGGCCACTTCCATCGCTTCGTCCTGGTCGTGGGTGACGAACACGCTAGTGATGTGCATCTCGTCGTGCAGCCGGCGCAGCCAGCGGCGCAGTTCCTTGCGCACCTTGGCGTCGAGCGCGCCGAAGGGTTCGTCGAGCAGCAGCACCTTGGGCTCGACCGCGAGCGCACGCGCCAGGGCGATGCGCTGCCGCTGCCCGCCCGAGAGCTGGTGCGGGTAACGGTCGGCGAGCCAGTCGAGCTGCACGAGCTTGAGCAGCTCGGTCACCTTGGAGGTGATCTGCGCTTCGTTCGGTCGTGTGGCCTTGGGGCGCACGCGCAAACCGAACGCGACGTTCTCGAAGATGCTCATGTGGCCGAACAGCGCGTAGTGCTGGAATACGAAGCCAACCTGGCGGTCGCGCACGTCGTCGAAGGTCGCGTCTTCGCCGTGGAACAGCACCGAGCCGGAGTCGGGCCGCTCCAGCCCCGCGATGATGCGCAACAACGAGGTCTTGCCCGAGCCCGAGGGCCCGAGCAGCGCGACCAGTTCACCCGACGGAATGTCGAGGTTCAGGTTGTCGCAGACGACGGTGTTGCCGAAACGTTTGTTGAGGTTGCGGATTTCGATGCTCATTCGTTTCTTCCCGAAGCGCTGCGCTTCTGCTTCTTCACACGCTGTTCGACCGCGTACTTCAAGACCAGCGTCACCAGCGCCAGCAGCGCCAGCAGCGAAGCCACCGCGAAGGCCGCGGCGAACTGGTATTCGTTGTAGAGGATCTCGATGTGCAGCGGCATCGTGTTGGTCTGGCCGCGGATGTGGCCGGAAACCACGCTGACGGCACCGAACTCGCCCATCGCCCGCGCGTTGCACAGGATCACGCCGTAGAGCAGCGCCCATTTCACGTTGGGCAGCGTGACGCGCCAGAACATCTGCCAGCCCGAGGCGCCGAGCACACGCGCGGCTTCTTCCTGCTCCTGGCCCTGCGCCTGCATCAGCGGGATCAGCTCGCGGGCGACGAACGGGAAGGTCACGAAGACCGTGGCGAGCGCGATCCCCGGCAGGGCGAAGATGACGCGCAGGTCGTGGTCGCGCAGCGAAGCACCGAACCAGCCCTGCAGGCCGAAGATCAGCACGTAGATCAGGCCGGCGATCACCGGCGAGACCGAGAACGGCAGGTCGATCAGGGTCAGCAGCAGGTTCTTGCCACGGAAGTCGAACTTCGCGATCGACCAGGCGGCGGCGATGCCGAACACGAGGTTCAGCGGCACCGAGATCGCTGCGGCGATCAGCGTCAGCCAGATCGCCGACACCGCGTCGGGTTCGGTGATGGCGGCGAGGTACACGCCCCAGCCTTTCTTGAAGGCCTCGAAGAACACGGCCGCCAGCGGCACGAACAGGAAGAACGCGAGGAACGCGAGCGCCAGCCCGATCAGGGTGCGGCGCACCCAGGGGGGTTCGGCGGTGGCCGCCAGTGCAGTGCGCGGCGCGATCGGTCGGCGCAGCGCGGGCGCCGCTGCCAAGGTGGTCGTGGTCGTGGACATGAACGTTCTCAGCGCCCCTGGCGCTTGCGCGCCCAAGCCTGCAGCAGGTTGATCGCCAGCAGCATGGCGAACGCGGCGACGAGCATGACGACGGCGATGGCCGTCGCGCCCTGGTAGTCGTACTGTTCCAGCTTGGTGATGATCAGCAGCGGCGTGATCTCCGAGATCATCGGCATGTTGCCGGCGATGAAGATCACCGAGCCGTATTCACCGAGTGCACGCGCGAAGGCGAGCGCGAAGCCGGTCAGCAAAGCGGGCGTGAGGATCGGCAGGATCACCCGGGTGAAGGTCTGCGCCCGCGTCGCACCGAGCGTGGCTGCGGCTTCTTCCAGTTCCTTCTGCATGTCTTCGAGCACCGGCTGCACCGTGCGCACGACGAAGGGCAGGCCGATGAAGGTCAAGGCCACGAACACACCGAGCGGCGTGTACGACACCTTGATGCCGATCAGCGCCAGGTACTGGCCGATCCAGCCGTTCGCCGCGTACAACGAAGTCAGCGCGATCCCGGCCACCGCCGTGGGCAGCGCGAACGGCAGGTCGACGAGCGCGTCGACGATGCGCTTGAAAGGGAACTCGTAGCGCACCAGCACCCAGGCCACGATCAAGCCGAACACCGAGTTCAGCAACGCCGCCGCCAGCGAGGCCCCGAAGGTCAACCGGTACGAGGCGACGACACGCGGCGACGTGACGGCGTCCCGGAACGCCGGCCAGGTCATCGTGAAGGTCTTCAGGAACGCCGCCGACAGCGGGACGAGCACGATCAACCCGAGGTACAGCAGCGTGAAGCCGAGCGCCAGGTCGAAGCCCGGCAGCACGCTGTGCCGCTTGAGCAGGGTGCGAGACAGGAACACGGCGTTCCTTCAGCGCTTGGCGGTGGCGACGATCTGGTCGTACAGACCGCCGTCGTCGAAGTGATCCTTCTGCGCCTTCTTCCAGCCCCCGAAGAGTTCGTCGACCGTGAACAGCTGAAGCTTGGGGAATTGCTTGGCGTACTTCGCGAGCACCTTGGCCGAGCGTGGCCGCAGGCTGTGCCTGGCCGCCAGCTCCTGGCCTTCGTCGGACCACAGGTACTTGAGGTAGGCCTCGGCGGCCTTGCGTGTGCCACGTTTGTCGACGACTTTGTCGACCACCGTCACCGGGTTCTCGGCCAGGATGCTCCAGGCCGGGTACACCGCTTCGAAATCGTTGCCGAACTCGCGCAGGATCAGCGGCACCTCGCTCTCGAAGGTCGCCAGCGCATCGCCGAGCTTGCGTTGGGCGAAGGTGGTGGTGGCGGCGCGCCCGCCGCCGTCGAGCACCGGCACGTTGGCGAAGATGCGGCGCATCAGCGCCTGCGCAGCAGCCGGGTTCACACCCTTCTTCAGCGCCGCGCCCCAGGCCGCCAGGTAGGTGTAACGGCCGTTGCCCGAGGTCTTGGGGTTCGGAATGATCACCGCGATGCCGGCACGGCCCAGATCGTCCCAGTCGCGGATCTGCTTCGGGTTGCCTTTGCGCACCAGAATCACCGACGTGGACGTGGTCGGCGAGCTGTTGTCGGGCAGGCGCTTGGCCCAGTCGGCCGGAATCAGGTTGGCGCGGTCGTGCAGCACGTCGATGTCGTTGGCCTGGTTCATCGTCAGCACGTCGGCTTCGAGGCCGTCGACGACGCTGCGCGCCTGCTTGCTCGAGCCGCCGTGCGACTGGTTCAGCGTCAGGTCGTCGCCGGCGGTCTTCTTCCAGTGAGCGGCGAAGAGCGCGTTGTAGTCCTTGTAGAACTCGCGCGACACGTCGTAGCTGACGTTGAGCAGCGTCTGGGCGGCTGCGTGCGCGGTGCCAGTGACACCGAGCCAGAGTGACGCAGCGCCCCACTGCAGGCCGCTACGGCGAGTCAGGCGGCCCGCAGTGGGCAGATCGAAAAGCACGGAATCAGGCATGGTCGGGCGCAGCGCGCGGCGGTGTCGAATGCCCCGATGCTAGGGAGCGTCGACACCGCAGGAAACGATTGATTTCGAGCTTGCTTATTCGCTATCCGAGCAAAGCCGCGCGCCGACCGACGCCCGTCCTACTTCTTCGTGTAAATCTGGTCGAACACACCGCCGTCGGCGAAGTGCGTCTTCTGCGCCTTGGCCCAGCCGCCGAACACGTCGTCGATCGTGAACAGCGAGATCTTCGGGAAGTTCTTCGCGTACCTGGCCGCCACTACCGGGTCGGTCGGACGGTAGAAGTTGCGCGCCGCGATGTCCTGGCCTGCCGGGCTGTACAGGTACTCGAGGTAAGCGGTTGCCACGTCGCGCGTGCCGCGTTTGTCGACGACCTTGTCGACCACGGTCACGGGCGGCTCGGCCAAGATACTGGTGGGCGGGTAGACGATGTCGAACTTGTCGTTGCCGAATTCCTTCAGCGACAGCCAGGCTTCGTTTTCCCACGCCAGCAGCACGTCGCCGATGCCGCGCTCGGCGAAGGTCACGGTCGAGCCGCGCGCGCCAGAGTCGAGCACCGGCACGTTGCTGAACAGCTTGGCGATGAAGTCTTTGGCCTTGGTGTCGTTGCCACCCGGCTGTTTCAGCGCGTAGCCGTACGCGGCCAGGTAGCCCCAGCGCGCGCCGCCCGATGTCTTGGGGTTGGCGGTGATCACCGACACGCCCGGCTTGATCAGATCGGACCAGTCCTTGATGCCTTTCGGGTTGCCCTTGCGCACCAAGAAAATGTAGGTCGACGAATACGGCGTGCTGTTGTGCTTCAGGCGTTTCTGCCAGTCGGGCGCGATCTGCTTCGAGCGCTCCGCAATCTCGTCAATGTCGTAGGCCAGCGCGAGCGTGACCACATCGCTTTCGATGCCGTCGATCACCGAACGCGCCTGCTTGCCCGAGCCGCCGTGCGACTGCTTGACGCTGACCTTGTTGCCGGTCCTGGCCTGCCAGTATTTGGCGAACGCGGCGTTGTAATCCTGGTAGAGCTCGCGCGTCGGGTCGTACGAGACGTTGAGCAGCGTGATGTCCTTGGCGGCTGCCAAGCCGGCCGCGGCCGCGAGTGCCAGCGTGGCCGCGGTGCGGAGAAACGTTCGAGCCGTCGTCATGGGAGAAGCGTCCTTTGAGGGGTCCATCGATCGGTCATGCGACCGTCTGCGACGATGCTAGTGACAGCGTCGCCATCGAGGAACGAATCAAATCGCCGATTGATATGCGCAAAATGCGCATGAGCGTCGTGGCGGCCTCAGACGGCCCAGCGCCACCGCTTCTCACATGGTGCGTGAGCAAGCGGTCTGATCCCGGCCCAGCGCGCTCAGAGCGAGGCTTCGAGCAGCTCGCGGTACTCGTCGGCGCTGGCGATGCGCGGATTCGTCTTGTGGCAGTGATCGGCCAACGCACCGCTGACGATGCGCTCGAACAGCGCGTGCTCGACACCCATCGCGGCCAAGCCCGACGGCAACCCGAGGCGTGCGTTCAGGTCGCGGATTGCATCGGGGATGTCGCCGCCGCTCTGCAGCCCGATCGCGCGCGCCATGCGGGCCAGCCGCTTGTCTTTGACGACGCTCTCGGCGCTCGCGTTGAAGCGCACCACCGCGGGCAGGAACATCGCGTTGAGCGTGCCGTGGTGCAGCCGCGGGTTCGCGCCGCCGAGGCTGTGCGAGAGCGAATGCACCGCGCCCAGGCCCTTCTGGAACGCCATCGCGCCCTGGATCGACGCGCTCATCATGTTCAGCCGCGCCTCGCGGTCTTGCCCGTCTCGCGTGGCGCGCTCGATGTGCCCCCAGCCGCGCTCCAAGCCGTCGAGCGCGATGCCGTCGGCCGGCGGATTGAAGGCCGCGGCCATGAAAGTTTCCATGCAGTGCGCGATCGCGTCCATGCCGGTGGCGGCGGTCAGGCCGGGCGGCAGGCCGAGCGTGAGTTCAGGGTCGCAGATCGCCGAGCGCGGCAGCAGATGCCAGGAATGAAAGCCGAGCTTGCGGTGATCGTCGGTGATCAGAATCGCGCCGCGCGCCACTTCGCTGCCGGTGCCCGAGGTCGTGGGTACCGCGATCAGCGGCGCCGCGGCTTCGGTGATCTTCGCGCTGCCGCCTTCGATGGTTGCGTAGGTGACGAGCGGGCCGGGGTGCGTGGCGGCTATCGCGACGCCCTTCGCGCAGTCGAGCGACGAGCCGCCGCCGACCGCGATCAGGCCGTCGCACTGGTGTTCGTTGAACATTGCCGCGGCCTCGCGCACCGCGGCTTCGGTCGGGTTCGACGGCGTGCGGTCGTAGATCGGGCCCTGCAGTGACGCCGGCAGTGCATCGAGCACCTTCTGCAGCACGCCGGCCGCGCGCACGCCGGCGTCGGTGACGATCAGCGGCTTCTTGATGCCGATGCGCTCGCACTCGGCGGCCAGCAGTGTGCGCGCGCCGAATTCGAGGTGAACCTGGGTCAGGTAATAGATCAGCGCCATGACAAAAGTCTCGCGTTCTTTTTTAGCTGCGGTAGCTGGTATCGATGTGGTCGAGCTTGCGCACCAGCGCGTCGAACACATCCTGCCCGGCGCCGAAGCGGGCACTGAACTGCAGCGAGTCGGCCGTGCATTTTGCTTGAATGGCTTCGCTCACCATCAGCGGCTTGCCCATCGACTGCGTCGCGAGCTGGATCTCGCAGGCGCGCTGCAGCAGCCACAGCACCGCGAAGGTGCGCGCGGGCGTCTCGCCCCACGCCAGCAGCCCGTGGTTGCGCAAGATCACCGCAGGCCGGTCGCCGATGCTCTTTAACAGCCGCGGGCCTTCGTCGGCATGCACCGTGATGCCCTCGAAGTCGTGGTACGCGAGCTTGCCGTGCAGTTGCGCGGCGTAGAAGTTGCTGGGCGACAGGCCGTCTTCGAGGCAGGCCACGCCCATGCCGGCGGTCGTGTGCGTGTGCATCACGCAGTGCGCGCCCGGCACGCTCGCGTGGATCGTCGCGTGCGGCGTGAAACCGGCCGGGTTGAACGGCCAGCGGCTCTCGCCGATGATGCGGCCCTGCAAGTCGATCTTCAGCAGGTTCGAGGCCGTGACCTCGCTGTAGTGCAGGCCGAACGGGTTGATCAGGAAGTGAACCTCGGGGCCCGGCACGCGCAGCGAGATGTGGTTGTAGATCAGCTCGGTCCAACCCATCATGTCGAAGATGCGATAGGTCGCGGCGAGCTGCACGCGCAGCGCCCATTCTTCGGCGTCGATATGGGCGGGACGGGAATCGGTCGAGGTCGAAGCAGCATTCATCGCGAACTCTCCCGGGATCAGACGAAACGGAACGCGACCGAGCCGAGCGGCCCGTAGTCGACGTGAAAGTTGTCGCCCGCCTGCGCGGTGGTCGGGCGCGTGAACGAGCCGGCGAGCACGATGTCACCGGCGTTCAACTGCTCGTCGTACGGCGCGATTTTATTCGCGAGCCACGCCACCCCGTTCGCCGGGTGGTTCAGCACGCCGGCGGCGAGACCGGTCTCTTCGATCACACCGTTCTTGTGCAGCAGCGCGCCGACCCAGCGCAGGTCGAACTCGGTCGGCTTGACCGGCCGGCCGCCGAGCACGATGCCGGCGTTCGCGGCGAAGTCGCTGATTGTGTCGACCACCTTGCGCGGCGCCCGGGTCTCGCGGTCGAACTGCTCGATGCGTGCGTCGATGATTTCGATCGCGGGCGTCACGTAATCGGTCGCCGAGAGCACGTCGAACAGCGTCGCCCCCGGGCCCTTGAGCGGCTTGCCGAGCACGAACGCGAGCTCGACCTCGACGCGCGGCGCGATGAAGCGATCGACGCGCAAGTCGGTGCCGGCCGCGAAGAACATGTCGTCCATCAGCGGCGCGAAGTCGGGCTCGTCGATCTGGCTCGCCTGCTGCATCGCGCGCGAGGTCAGGCCGATCTTGCGGCCCTTGATGACGCGGCCATCGGCCAGCTCGAGCGCAACCCACGCGCGCTGGATCGCGTAGCCGTCAGCGATGTCCATTCCGGGGAAACGCTGCGAGAAATGGCGCAGCGCGGTGCGCGTCTTGCGGGCGCTGTAGAGCTCCCTCGCAAGCGCGGCGATCGTGTCTTGCGCGAGCATTGATTTAGTCTTTCTTGAACAAGGGATGCAGGTTGCTCAGCTTGCCGTCGAACACCTCGGTGCCGATGTCGATCTGCAAGGTCACGCCTACGAGCCGACGCAACTGGATCGGGTCGAAGAATTCCTTCGCGACCGCCAGCAGCGCCTCGCCGATGCGCTGCTGCGTCGCCTCGCTGCGACCGCGTCCCATGCGCAAGTTCAGGTAGGCAAACGCGTAGTCGTTCTGGCCGTCGGCGATCGCGTAGCGCGGCGCCGGGTACGCGAGCACGCGCGTGCCGCCGGGCGGGAACACTGGCTGGCCGGCCTCGTCGACCTGCGCGAGCATCGTGTCGGCGAGGCTGCGGCACAGCGCGTTCATGTCGGCCTGCGCGTCGAGGTTGGCGCTGTAGAAGATGACGAGGTGCGGCATGACGTTTCCAGTCAGGCGATGGCCATCACGCCGATCGTGCAGCTCACCGCGAATATGGGGATCGGTTGCGAATGGCGGACCATGCCCGCACCGCGCGCCGCCGCGGCGACGGCGATGAAGGTGCGGATCTCGAACGCGCCCTGCCCACCGTCACGGTAACACTCGTTATCGGTGTAAGACAGCAGAGCGGCCTTGTCGTTGCGCGACCAGCGCGCCAGAAACTCGCGATCCCACGCCGCGTTGATCTTGCCGGAGTCGGGCGTCGCCGGCCAATGGCTGATGCCGCCGGTGCCGACGATCGCGATGCGCTCGGGCACGGTGTCTGCGGCCCGGCGCAGCGCTTCGCCGAAGGCCCAGGCGCGATGCAGCGGCGCGAGCGGCGGGCCCTGGCAGTTGATGTTCGCGGGGATCACCGGCAGGTCGTAGGCCGGCGTCAGGAAGTGCAGCGGCACCGCGATCGCATGGTCGAACGTCCACTCCTCGGCGAAGGCCACGTCCACCGTCTGCATCGCCTCGGTGATGATCTTCTTCGACAGCGCGGCGTTG
>JANXVK010000145.1 GCA_025351675.1 Rhizobacter sp. | reverse complement strand
TTCGCCGATCAGTTGATCAGCCGGCACCTCGACGTTGTCGAACCAGACCTCGTTGACCTCGTGCGCGCCGTCCATCGTGATGATGGGCCGCACCGAGACGCCGGCGCTCTTCATGTCGATCAGCAAGAAGCTGATGCCGGTCTGCGGCTTGCCCTCGAAGCTGGTGCGCACGAGGCAGAAAATCCAGTCGCCGTACTGGCCGAGCGTGGTCCAGGTCTTCTGGCCGTTGACGACGTAGAAATCGCCCTTGCGCTCGGCCTTGGTTTTCACCGAGGCGAGGTCGGAGCCCGAACCCGGTTCGCTGTAGCCTTGGCTCCACCACACGTCGCCGCTCATGATGCCGGGCAGAAAACGCGCTTGCTGTGCGGGCGTGCCGAACGCCATGATCACCGGCGCCACCATCACCGGGCCGAACGGCACGACGCGCGGCGCGCCGGCCAGCGCGTTCTCTTCCTCGAACAGGTGCTTCTGGATCGCGCTCCAGCCCGGCCCGCCGAACTCCTTCGGCCAGCCCAAGCCGTGCCAGCCCTTCTTGCCGAGGATGCGCGCCCAGCGCTGCATGTCTTCCTTGGTCAGGTGGAGTGCGTTGTGCACCTTGTCGCTGATGTCGGTCGGCAGGTTCTCGGCGACCCAGCCGCGAATCTCCTCGCGGAAGGCTTGTTCTTCGGGCGTGAAATTCAGGTCCATGGCGCGTCTCCGGCGTTCAGTTGTCTTGAGTTTTAGCACGATCGTGCGTTTTTTCTCTGTCTCAGCCGTGACAAGAGCGGCTTCCGACAATTTCTCGGATGAACGCACCGGCTTTCGCGCCACGGTTGCAGCACTGGCTGCTGCCCAGCGGTCGCGCCGGCGTGATCCGGCGCAGCGCTCAGTAACGCTTGCTCAGCGTCATCGTGTCGTTCTCGCGCTTCATCTGGAAGCGGGTGAGAAAGCTGTTGCCGAGCAGCACATGGTCCATCGGCGCCTGGCCGACCAGCGCCTCGACGTTGTAGAGCTGAACCTCGCCGACGCGCACCGACGCCAGCGAGATCTTGCAGACCGCCATCACGCCGTTCGCGGTGTGGGTCATGCCGGGCCGGCCACTGCGGTAGTCCAGGCCGATGCGCTCGGCTTCGTTGGCACCCATCGAGATGTGGGTGGCGCCGGTGTCGACCAGAAAGCGCACCGCCTTGCCGTTGATCGAACCGCCGCTGACGAAGTGGCCGCCGCTGCCGGCCGACAGCACGATCTGGGTACCGCCGCCGTCGCTCGGCGTGCCGCCGAGGTTGACCTGCGCGCCGCCGAGCGGCAGCGTCACCCGCTTGCCCTTGACCTCGACGACCGCGTCGCTGCCGGTCACCCGGACCAGCTTCACTCCCTGCATCGTCGCACCGGTCGCGACGGTGCGCGGCGCGCCGTCGATCATCAGCAGCGCCTTGTCGCCGAGGCTGCCGCTCATCGAGACGGTTTGCGCGATCGCCGGCGCCGCGATCAGCAGCATCGCCGCTGCGAGCAGCCGCATCGGGGCCGAGCGTCGGGCCGCCACGGGCCACCAAGAGGCCCCTTCGTGGCCCTTGGGGATCGACGGACTCAATCGTCCGGCGAGGCGCCCCATCTAGTCGCGGAAGTTCGTGAACGACAACGGCGCGTCGGCGATTTCCTTGCGGATCAGCGCCATCGCCGCCTGCAGCTCATCGCGCTTGGCGCCGGTCACGCGCACCACGTCGCCCTGGATAGCAGCCTGCACCTTCATCTTGCTCTGCTTGACGAAGTTCTGGATCTTCTTCGCGGTGTCGGAGTCGATGCCGTTCTTCACGACGATCAGCTGCTTGACCTTGTCGCCGCCGATCTTCTCGATCTTGGCCGTGCGGTCGAGAAAGCGGATGTCGACGCTGCGCTTCGTGAGCTTGGCGATCAGCACGTCCATCACCTGGCCGATCTGGAAGTCGCTGTCGGCCCAGATCGTCATCTCCTTCTCTTTCAGCTCGACCTTGGCCGACGAGCCCTTGAAGTCGAAACGGGTGCCGATTTCCTTGGCGGTCTGGTCGACCGCGTTGCGCACCTCGACGAGGTTGGGTTCCAGAACGGTATCGAAAGAGGGCATGGTGATGGCTCGAAAAGGGGGCGACGGTGGAGACGGCGGCGGGTCGAGCGCCGGGCCGCTCCCAAGCCGGCTCGCATCCCCTCGGAGGATCGCTGAGCGTACCCGCTCGGC
This sequence comes from Rhizobacter sp., assembly GCA_025351675.1. Taxonomy (GTDB): domain Bacteria; phylum Pseudomonadota; class Gammaproteobacteria; order Burkholderiales; family Burkholderiaceae_C; genus LMDS01. The sequence goes on along the minus strand of JANXVK010000145.1, from coordinate 380 downwards.
GAGGGGCTCCACCAGGTCAAAATTGTGGCATGCAAATCGAGCGGGGCGTGAGCCTCAAACCCTACAACAGCTTCAGCCTGCCGGCGGTGGCGAACACGCTGGTGCGCGTCGCCAGCGACGCCGACGTGCGCCGCGTCGTCGACCACCCGCAGCTCGGCACCGCGCCGAAGTTCGTGCTCGGCGGCGGCAGCAACATCATCCTGACGAAAGACATGCCGCAGCTCGTGCTCAAGGTCGAGGTGCGCGGCATCCGGCTGGTCGCGGAGCGCACCGACGCCTGGATCGTCGAGGCCGGCGCCGGCGAGAGCTGGCATGCGCTCGTCGAGTACACGCTCGCGCACGGCATGTTCGGTCTCGAGAACCTGGCGTTCATTCCGGGC
>JANXVK010000077.1 GCA_025351675.1 Rhizobacter sp. | reverse complement strand
CTCGGCGTCCATGAACGCATACATCGGGTCGGCGAAGTAGGAGTACGTGCACTCCTTCTTGTCGAGCATGACTTGGTCGAGCTTGTCGTCGGCCTTGTAGACGACTTCGGTGCCCGAGCTGCTGAGCAGGCTCTTCAGCTTCATGCGCACGGTGGCCGAATTGCGGCCGCCGCGGCTGTACTCGGTGCGCAGCACGACCATCGGGTCCTTGCCGAGCATGATGACGTTGCCGGCGCGAAATTCCATTGCGGTCTTCATGGCTGCTGTTTCCGTATGCGGTGGGTTCTGGGCGCACGACGCGCCGGGTTGCGCACAATTCGGTCTGGTTCCAGAGAGAAACGAGCCGGGTGCGCGGAAAGCCTTTGATTTTAGCCTGTTTCGGCGGCGAAACCGATGAGCTGGGTTGCCAAGTCGGGCTGGGCGAGCAGCGAATCGCGCCAGATTCCGCACTGGTGGCGCCACGCCGCGGCGGCCGGCAGCGGCGGCAGGCTCGCGTTGGCGGTGTTCCAAGCGTTCCAGGCCTGCCAGACCGCGCGCAGTTCGGGGGCGGCGGCGAAGCGGTCCAGGAAGGCATCGAGCTTGGCCAGATGCACCTCGTCGTGCTGCGGGTAGGCCTGCCAGACGAACGGTTTGCCGGCCCACTGCGCGCGCACCAACGAGTCTTCGCCGCGCACGAAGTTCAGGTCCGCGGCCCACAGCAGGTGGTCGTAGTCGGTCTGCGAGAGGGCCGGCAGTTCGACGGCGCGGAGCGCGCCGCGGTGCAGCGTCGGACCGAGCAGCGCGGTGATCTGCCGCGCCGCGTGGCCGGCGGTCGCAAGCAGCAAGGTCGGTTGTTGCGCGAGGCGGTCGATCAGCGCGGGCAGGGCAGGTTGCTCGTAGCAGAACAGGCTGACGATCTGCTCGCCCGGTTGTGCCATCGCGCCGTGCGCGCCAAGCCAGCCGGGCGCGTCGAACGCCTGCTGACGCGCGAGCAGGTTGCGCTCGCGGATCAGCCCGCCGGTGCGCGGCGTGAAGCCGGGATAGAAGAACCGCTTGCGCAGACCCGCGCCCGGGCCACTCATCTGCGGCGAGCTCAGCTTGTGCGCGCGCTCGGCGAAATTTTCGGCGCTGAGGTATTCGAGGTTGATCCAGTGCGGCGGCGCCGCTTTGCTCGCCATGCGCCGCACGAAAACATCGGGCAGTTCGCAGCCGAAGGCTTCGATCACGATGTCGCCGGATTCGATGTCGACGCCGCCCTCGGGCCAGCCACGCAGGTCGACACCCGTTGCACCTGTTGGCGCCATCCAGCGCAACGCCGAAGCGTCGTCGACCCACAGCCGCACCCGTTCGCCGCGCGCGCCCAAGTCGGCGGCGAGCCGCCAGCACACGCCGATGTCGCCGAAGTTGTCGATGACGCGGCAGAAGAGGTCCCAGAGCATCGACCGCATTATCCGGAGGCCCGCGGCACAATCACGGCCCGATGACCGAAGCCGCCGTCCCCGATCCCACCCAAGCGCGCGCCGAAGAGCCGATCGACCCGGCCCGCGTGCAACTGCTCGCCGACGTCGCGGCGCTGCCGAACCTGCCCGGCGTGTACCGTTACTTCGACGCGGCCGACGCGGTGCTCTACGTCGGCAAGGCGCGCGACCTGAAGAAGCGCGTGGCGAGCTACTTCCAGAAGAACCACGGCGGCACGCGCATCGGCCACATGATCACGAAGATCGTGCGGCTGCAAACGACGGTGGTGCGCTCGGAAGCCGAGGCGCTGCTGCTCGAGAACAACCTGATCAAGACGCTTGGCCCCCGCTACAACATCCTGTTCCGCGACGACAAGAGTTATCCGTACCTGAAGATCGCGTCGGGCAAGTTCCCGCGGGTTGCGTACTACCGTGGCTCGGTGGATCAGAAGCACCGCTACTTCGGACCGTTTCCGAGCGCCTGGGCGGTGAAAGAGTCGATCCAGATGATCCAGAAGGTGTTTCGGCTGCGCACCTGCGAAGACACGGTGTTCGCGAACCGGATGCGACCGTGCCTGCTGTACCAGATCAAGCGCTGCTCGGGGCCGTGCGTGAACTTCGTCTCGGCCGAAGACTATGCGCACGATGTGAACCACGCCGAGCGTTTCTTGCTCGGTGAGCAGCAGGAATTGATGGACGACCTGCAGGCGCAGATGATCGCGCACGCCGATGCGCTGGAGTTCGAGCAGGCAGCCGAGATCCGCAACCAGATCGGCGCGCTGTCGCGCGTGTTGCACCAGCAGGCGGTCGAGGACAACAGTGGCGTGACGACCAAGGATGCCGACATCCTCGCGGTCAAGGTCGAAGGCGGGCGCGCCTGCGTGAACCTCGCGATGGTGCGTGGCGGGCGGCATCTGGGCGATCGGCCGTACTTTCCGAAGCATGTGGAAGAGCTGATGGTGCTCGACCCCGAGGATGACGAGGCCGCGCAGAGCGAGCCCGCCCCACCCGAAGTCCTGGTGCTCGAAGCCTTCATCGCGCAGCACTACCTCGAAGGTGGCGTGCCGCCCTTGCTCGTGCTGAGCCACGCGGTCGACAAGGCGCTGATCGACGCACTCTCGTTGCAGAGCGGCATCAAGGTCACCGCGCAACACCAGCCGCGCGAACCGCGCCGCGCATGGCTCGACATGTGCATCACGGGCGCGCAGATCAAACTCGCGCAACTGCTCGCCGAGGAAGGCTCGCAGCGGGCGCGCACACGCGCGCTGGTCGAGGCGCTCGACCTCGCGGTCGACAACATGGACACCTTTCGCATCGAGTGTTTCGACATCAGCCACACTGCGGGCGAGTCGACACAGGCATCCTGCGTCGTGTTTGAAACCCACAAGATGCAGAGTGCCCAGTACCGCCGCTACAACATCGAAGGCATCACCGGCGGCGACGACTACGCTGCAATGCGCCAGGTGTTGACGCGGCGCTACGCCAGGATCGCCGAGGCCGCGAGCCGTGGCGAGGCGAAGTTGCCCGATCTGGTACTGGTCGATGGTGGCCGCGGCCAAGTCAGCATGGCGCGCGAGGTGTTCGAGGAATTCGGCATCGATCTCGGCCGCATCGTCGGCGTCGAGAAAGGCGAGGGCCGCAAGGTCGGGCTCGAAGAACTTGTGTTTGCCGACGGCCGCCCCAAGGTGTACCTCGGGCGCGATTCGGCGGCGCTGATGTTGGTGGCGCACATCCGCGACGAAGCGCACCGCTTCGCGATCACCGGCATGCGCGCGCGGCGTGCGAGTGTGCGCACGGGCGGCAGCAAGCTGGAAGACATCGCCGGCGTCGGGCCGAAAAAACGTGCGAAGCTGCTGCAGCGCTTCGGCGGTTTGCGCGGCGTGGGCAACGCGAGCGTCGAAGACCTGTTGAGTGTCGACGGCATCTCGAAAGAACTGGCAGAGGAAATCTATCGTGTCCTTCACTGACCAACGCGTTCGCCTCGGTCTGGCCAGCCTTGGCCTGATGGCCGGTTGCTCGGCGCCACCGCAGCCTGCACCGGCGGCTGCCGACGGCAAGGCCGCGTCGACCAGCTCATCGGCTGCGTCGCCAGCGCCCGCCGCAGCGCGACCCGGCCTGCCGCTGCCACCACCGGGGCCGGTGCGCAGCTGGGCCGAAGTGCGGCTGCAAGCGGCGCACCGCCTGATCGCCGCGAACCCGGGCGGCACGTACCTGGGGGTTCCGCCCG